>JAYVMK010000609.1:0-5296 GCA_043758995.1 Lichenibacterium sp.
TCGTGGCCGAGACGCTCGTGAGATCAATCCGCACCGAACTGGATCAGATCATCTGCAGGTCATAGCCGTTGCTAATTTCAAAGGCGGCTCCGGTAAAACGACGACGTCGGGCCACCTTGCTCAATACCTTGCCTTGCAAGGCTTTCGCGTCCTCGCGCTTGACCTCGATCCTCAGGCAAGCCTGTCCGCCCTGCTGGGCGTGATGCCGGAGTCCGATGTCAGGGCCAACGAGACCCTGTACGCCGCGATCCGCTACGATGCGAACCGCAGGCCAATGTCTGAGATCATCCGCAAAACGTATTTTGACGGTTTGGACCTGGTTCCGGGTAATCTCGAGCTGATGGAATTCGAGCATGCGACACCCATGGCCATGCGGTCCAAAGGTGGGCACGATCTGTTTTACACCCGCATAGCGAGCGCACTCGATGAGGTCGCGGATAACTACGACGTCGTCGTGATCGACTGCCCGCCGCACATGGGCTTCCTCACCTTGAGCGGTCTATGCGCATCGACTGCGATGGTCATCACCATCCACCCGCAGATGCTGGACGTCTCCTCAATGAGCCAGTTCCTGTTGATGACAAACGACCTTCTCTCGGTCGTCAATAGCGCCGGTGGAGAGCTGCGGTACGACTTCATTCGCTACCTCGTCACGCGCTACGAGCCTCAGGATGGACCGCAGACAAAGGTGGTCGCCCTGCTCCGAAACCTGTTCGGAGACCATGTTCTAACGAACCCGATGGTTAAGTCCGCTGCCGTGTCGGATGCGGGCCTGACGAAGCAGACCCTGTACGAGATCGGGAGGGAAAACCTGACTCGGTCGACCTACGACAGAGCCATGGAGGCGCTTAACGCGGTGAACGGCGAGATTGGCGGATTAGTGAAGCAGGCCTGGGGTAGGCCATGATGCGGTTGGGAGTTCCCAACTTTTCAGGAGTTGTTAAGTGAGCCGCAAAGCGACGATTGACAATCTCTTTGCCCGCAAGTCGGACGCGCCCTCGGCAGCAGTTGCCGATCCCGGACGTGTTCGGACGGGTGCCATCGCCGCGATGGGCACGTCGCTGAAGGAGCTGACCGAAAGCGCGTTGTCTGCTTCCAAGATGCAAGAGCAGCTGGAGAGCGGAGACGCCGTAATCGAAATCGATCCGACAGATGTCGACGCGTCGATGGTCAACGATCGGCTTGTAGCCGAGATCGATCCAGACTTCGACGACCTCGTCGAGAGCATCCGGAGTTCGGGTCAACAGGTGCCAATCCTTGTCCGTCCTAACCCGTCGGCTCCATCACGCTACCAGATCGCATATGGCCGAAGGCGCATGCGTGCGGCAGCGCAGATCGGCATCAAGGTCCGGGCCATCATCAAGGAGATGACGGATAGCGAACTGGTTATAGCCCAGGGCAAGGAGAACCTAGATCGCAAAGATCTCTCTTTCATCGAAAAGGCTATGTTCGCCTGGCAGCTAGAGGCGCAGGGCTTTGATCGGCCTGTTATTATGGCCGCCCTTTCGACCGACAAAGGCGATCTGAGCCGCTACATTACCGTAGCCAAGGCGATTCCCCAGGACGTCGTTCAGGCTATCGGCCCTGCTGGTAAGGCGGGCAGGGCGAGATGGATCGCTCTAGGGGAGAAACTCGCCGCGGGGTCAGCGCCGGTAAAGCGCGCGCTGCAGAGCGACGAGTTCAAGAGACTGGATAGCGATGGCCGCTTTTCCATGCTGTTCAATTCTCTTACCGAGCGGCGCTTATCGATAGCGCAGCCCTGGGTCAACGACCGAGGCCAAAAGGCCGGGCAGGTCGAGCAAAGATCGGATCGGGTCGTTGTGACGATCGACGAGCGGGTTGTGCCGGACTTCGGCAGCTACTTGGCTGGACGTCTCGACGAACTGTACGCCGAGTTCCTCAAGCGAAAGGAGGGCCGCGCCGCTTGAACCTCTAAGGTTTAACCCCGGCAAAAGAAAAAGGCCCCCGAAGCGTTGCCGCCCCGGAAGCCCTTCTCGTAGTTCGCACCTAGAGAATCGCTCTTCCGCACATCGTTGTCAAGGCGCAACACCGTTTCGGTGACCGGACTTCTTTGCCCCAACGTAGGCAAGGATCATGGATCACATAACGACGCCTTTTGGGCGGCGAACGCTGTCGCTTGGCATGGTGGCGTCGCAGGTCGCCGCGCGCGATGTCGAAGGCAAAGCCGCGCATAAATGGAAGACTTTCCGCGCTATCGCGGAGAGTAAAGATGCCCTCGGCGTTTCAGACCGATCCCTATCGGTTCTGAACGCGCTTCTGACCTGCCTGCCGGAGACGGCGATGATGGCGGGCGACCTCGTCGTGTTCCCGTCCAACAAAGCACTGTCCCTGCGCGCACACGGCATGGCGGAGACGACGCTGCGGCGACATCTCGGCGAGCTGGTCAAGGCAGGACTCATCATCCGGCGGGATAGCCCAAACGGAAAACGGTATGCTCATCGCGGTGCCGAAGGCATCGAGAAGGCTTTCGGCTTCGACCTGTCGCCGGTCCTGGCGCGATCGGAGGAGTTCGAGCGTCTGGCGGCGGAGGCTCTTGCGACCCGGCGGGCGGCGGCGATGGCCCGCGAGCGCGTTACGATCTATCGGCGCGACATCGGCAAGATGATCGAGGCGGGTGTCGCCGCCGGGGCAGGGGCCTCATGGCAGGGATATCGGGAGGCGTTCGCAGCGCTCTGCTATCGCCTCCCACGTAAGGTCACGACGGTCAGCGTGGAGCCGTTGGTTGACGCTCTGCACGCCTTGGCGACCGAGATCGGCAAAGCCCTGGAAAGTCTAGTTAAAACACTAGATTCCGACGGCAATGACGTCCAATCTGGCGTGCAAATCGAGAATTCAAATACTAATCCTATACCTGATCTTGAACCTGCTAGCCGAGGAGAGCAGGGGCCGAAGGTGGAGAAAACCTTGCCGCTGTCGGTGGTGCTTCGCGCTTGTCCCGACATTGCGATGTACGACAAGGGCGGCGTCCAGAACTGGCGTGACCTGATTGCGACCGCTGGGCTTGTCCGGGGCATGTTGGGGATCAGCGCCTCGGCTTGGCACGACGCCACTACGACGATGGGTGAGACCGGAGCCGCGATCGTCGTCGCGGGCATCCTCCAGCGCGCCGAGGCGATCAACAGCCCCGGCGGTTACCTTCGCGGCCTGACCGAGAAGAGCAGGGCAGGGGAGTTCTCTGCTTGGCCGATGATGATGGCGCTGCTGCGCGCTCAGTCCCCCATCTCGAAATCAATGTCCAGGGCAGGGGGCTCGTGATCCGGAACGTAGCTGTCCGGCTCGACGGGAGGCGGTTCGTCGTGCCGAGGCTCCGGCTCGACTGGGCCGGTCATGTCGATGATCTCGTTCCCGTCGCGGTCGGTTTCCTGAGCGTCCTGTTCGGGCTGGTTGGTCCGCATAGCCGTTGCGGCCACCTTGTCGGCCGTCAGTTCGGCCTTGGACGGGATGTTGCACTCCTTGCGAAGGTCGGCGTGTCATGCCTCTCGAAAATCCCCGAGTGCCGCTGCTTCACCGGCGCATTACGATCCGCCTCAAGGATTGCGTCAATCACCGGCAGCAGCGGCCCCAACTTCGGCTTCTCCGGCGGCCTGGTGCGCGTATACCCGGGTGGCAGCGAGAATCGGCACATCTTCAGCAACGTCTCGCGGTTAAGCCCGAAGACCCGGGCCGCTTCGCGCCGGCTGTGACCTTCGATGAACACGAATTTCCGTACGGCGGCGTAGATCTCCACGACGAACATCCTCGACCTCCCAAAACGGAAAGCCTATCCACTGGCCGGATTTACTCCGCCCGCGTCAGCAAATCGCCGGCGCTCCAATGGCCTGGTTTGTCACCGCCCTACACAGTCACGGCGCCGGCCGCTTCGGCTTCCTGGAGCAGCGCCGGCACGGCCGTGATAACCGCACGGGCTGCCGGCCCGTAATCGGTGCTGCTCACCTGCTCGAGGTGCTGTCGCTCCCGTGGCGCCGTTCGCTTGTAGACGTGGGGGCGGCGCATCGTCAGGGCACCCCTTTATCATCCACGGTCCCACGACCATCCGCTATGCGCGCTTCTGGGCCATCTTCCGGCAATGCGAAGTGTTCCATCAAGGCTATGATCCGCCTCAGCACGGGCGGGTTATCGATCCGCTTCGCAATATTCGCGATCTTCAGCGCTGTCTTAACCTCGGCGATTTTGCCGGTTGGTAGAGGAACGTCATCGTAGAATGATCCCGGATGAACGCCCAAGGTGGTCGCGAGACCTTGCAGCGTGCTGGCCGCAATCCGGTCCAGGCCCTTTTCGTATTTCTGAATTTGCTGGAAGCTGATGCCAACCGCGGCGCCAAGAGCGGTCTGGCTCAAGCCAGCCGAGATGCGAGCCGCACGGATACGTGCGCCAAGGACGATCTCAATGTCAGGCGTACGCCCGCTTCTAGGCCGCCCTCGAGTTGTTGCCGGCTTGTCGGGGCTCGATTTCGCTTCCGGCTTGGCTCTGGCAGTTCGGGGAACGCGCATCAGGGTTCTTTCTTCCGAAGCCGTGGGCCGTCAGGCGTGAATTCGATGCCGGCCCGGTCCAACGCTCGCTCGATCACTGCGGCCTGAGCAGCCGTAATCGGTGGTTCGTCGTCGACCGTTTCAGCCCGGACAATCGTCGCTGTAGTGACCGTCGCTACCCTGGCTGCCAGTTCATTCCGCTGAAGTCCCAAGAGGGCGCGGGCTTCGCGGATCTGACGACCGGTAAGCATCAGTCAAAGCCTCCTACAATCGCCCGTCTCGCTACGACGCATCCTTTTTCGGCCGACCCGGCTTCCGCGTTTCGCGAGGTGCTGCGGACTCGGGGTCTTCCACGCTGGCGACTTTGCGGCCCAGCCCGATCGTCTTCGCCAGGGTCGATCGCTGAGCCGCGTAGGCCGGCGCCACCATCGGATAGTCGCTAGGGAGCCCCCATTTCAGACGGTAGTCTGCCGGGGTCATGCCGAGAAGGCCGAGGTAGCGCTTCATCGACTTGAACTTGCGACCGTCCTCCAAGCTGATGATGTAATCGTCCGTGACGGACTTCTTGATCGACACGGCCGGCGTCAGCTTCTCGGGCTCGGCGACCGGCGCCTTGCCCAGGCTGCCAAGCGTCGCGTGCACGGACGCGATCAGGGCTGGCAGCTCGCCAGGCTGAACGTGGTTTTGGACCACATACGCGGCTACGACCTCGGAAGTCATCTCGGCGAGGGCGTTCTGGTCGGAGGCGGCTGTGTCAGTCATGGGACTTCTTGGTTTCCTCTTGGGATAGGGCAGGGGTAGATGGC
>JAYVMK010000610.1:0-5067 GCA_043758995.1 Lichenibacterium sp.
ACTCAGGCGCTTGTCGAGCCCTCATTTCGACCGCCAGATTTAGCATGTGGACCCGAGCCGCCTCTTCATTGCCCTTGCTTTGATCAAGGGCCGCCAGAAAACAAGCGTGAAGCGCCGAGTACCTCGCCTGCTCCTCAGAGCCCAAAGAACTTCCCTCAATCGAGTTCAGGAATATGAACGCGCTCTTGACGTCCAAAGATTGCGACGCAGCGATCTCCCAAAGGGTGGCGATCTGAGCCGCATAGTCCTCAGGGGACACAATCATGTGAGCTTCTCCCGGTGATCGCTATCTGTGCCGGTCATCGTCAACAGATAATTGACTATCTGACACCACGCTCGGCTTATCAGAGCAGTGTGGGTCAGCGCCCGCGCGCAAGAGACGCTCGGTCCGCTTACAGCGAAGCACCTGTCGTCCATTAGAGGGCTTATTGGCCCTTCGCTCGCTCTGCGATCAGAGCCTCCAACGTCAGCACGAGCTTTGGCATATCGGCGGGCTTCATGTGCACCGGTGCGTTGGGAAACAGTGCCCTTACTTCTTCATCGTTGCCGGTGACAAACACGAAGGGTATGTCGCGCCTGCTTAGCTCCTCCGCGACAGGGGCCGACGTTTCACCCCGAAGTCTGAAATTCAGCACAGCCGCATCAATGCGTATGGCTTCGGAAATCCGCTTCAGAGCGTCGGCAACCGTAGCAGAAGGGCCAAGAGGGACGGCTCTCACATCGCGAAGGTCACCTATCAGTGCGGAGGCCAGGAAGTATTCGTCCTCGACGACGAGCACGGACATTCCGGCCAACGGCAGATCCGAGTCGTTGGCGTTCATAATCGTGACCTCTCGCTCGATGACGGCGGCCCGTGCATCTGAAGGGCCTGGATCAGCAACCTTCGCGTTCGGTGACATTCCGCGAGGATGCCCTCGGAGGCAGCCAGCATCCCTCTAATTAAAGACGTATCCACTCCCTTAGCGTCCATCGAGGCGATGCGGAGCACCCGGTCCGCAATGCGCTTCTCGCTTTCCGAGATCGCCTCGTCCAGACGGTCGATGCGGTCGCGGCGATTGAGCATTGGGCGGTCCCACGGAATGATGCATGACCGATGCACGGATGAGGCGCGCTCTGCATTCACCTATCATGGACCTCAGACGGATGCCGTGCTGCGCATCGCACCGGGAGGGACATAGATGGATGCCGTTCCCCTAGTGCGTCTTCGGGCGCACGTCCTTCTTGGACGCTTCCTCCCTAGACTTGGGCCGCTCGCCGTAAGGTTGGGCGGCTTTCTTTTTGGCAGGTTCACTCCGGCTTGTAGGCTACGTCGCGCCACTCCTGAACGCCGATCTCCTCGGCATCCTTGCTGATCGAGACAAGGTAATTCACGCCGTCTCGCTCGACTTCTGCAACCAGGCCGAGGCCGCGGAATGGCGCTTCTTGCGGGCGATCGACCTCCGGCGTGTACCCGGCCGCGATGATGCGGTCGACGATGACGGCAGAATCCAAGCCGAACGGGTCCTCAGCGCCGAGATCGTCGGCGAGGATGGTGCGGCCGTGGCCATGGAACCAGGAGTAATAGGGCATCGTCGGTTCCATTAGGTTGCGGCTTGCTGCATCACTAGGCCTCTCGGCGGTGATCGCGTGATCCGGATCGTCACGGCGGATGTTGACTTCGCGCGGCTTTGTTCAGGTTGGCGTACCGCGCCGGAGTGATCTCCTAAAGCCACTTCATAAGCAGGCACGCACCGGCGCCGCCGGTCACCACTGCATATGCGGCCGCGCCCCAATAGTACGCGGGCCAGTTCCTGGCCTGTTTCAATCTATCTCGCATGCCGCCTCCAAAAGTCCCGGCACTCAGCCACGGCATGCCTTCCAGAAGCTTAACCTCGCACGCCTCGCGCGCGTTTTGCGCGTGAGCTGGTTCGCCTCGTTCCCCTCCTGTTCGCGCTGGGTTATCTGGTCGTCATGGTCATGGCCCCGCCGCCCGACCTCCCACCTCCGCCGACCATCGCCTATCTGCGCGACGTCAACGGCGTCCAAGCCGAGCTGGTGTCCTGCGCAAAATGCGCGTCGGCACGATCGATCCCGTGGGCGGATCTCGGATTGCCCGACGACGCGCCGTTCACCGCTGTCGCGAAGTCTCGAGCCTGGCGGTGCCAGCGCTGCGGCAGGACCGACATCAACGCCATGCCGGACTGGCGAACCGTGGTTCCGGTGACGAAGGACGAAAAGGTGATCGACCTGCAGGTGATCTATCGGGCGAAGCGCTAGCTTGACGCCACGCGCCCACAGTTCATGATCGCCGTCATGTCGGACCCCCGCCTTCTCCATGAGATCGTCGACACGCTATTAGCCTTGAAAGACAAGGCACGTGTCGCAGGATCGCCGACCGCGCGGGCCATTCTGGTGTTGGCCGCTGACGCCATCCACAACATGGCGCTGAAGGGCGAGAGTGAGAAATCGCCGCCGACGACTATTGCGGAGATGATGCGCCGTCTCGGCGATAGCTTCACGGAGTCGTAGGCCTTGGCCCGCCGCTCCTGCACGTCAATCTCCTCCACGTCCCGGTTGACCTCGACGAGCCCGGTCGGCCGCAGCGCTAAGAAGGCCTAATGGTTCGGGCGAGCGGGCTCAGCAGCGGAGCGCGCTCCTGAGCCGGACAGGTCTCCTGTCTAATGTGAAAGCGCTAACTTGCCTGATCCGCTATCGATCGCCTCCGTTCGCCGGATCACGGTTGAACACGGGAGGCAGGATGCCGAGGTTCTTTTTCGATGTCGACGATGGAGAGCGGATCCTCCGGGACGAAAACGGTATCAGCCTTCCAGGCCCTGAGAGGGCGAAGACAGAGGCACTGATGCTGATGCGCGATCTCGTCTTCGGAGTGCCCGCAACTGGCAAGACGATCCTTGGATGCGTCGTTAAGGGAGAGAGCGGAGCGCCGATTCACCGGTTGATGATGACGATCGAGGGGGAGGATTGCGCGAAGGAACCGCCGACGTCGAACCCGTCGGCGAGTGAGGCGCGGCCGCAGCCGCTGAACCATGTGTAACCGGGCAATCCACTCGTCTCGCAGACCTGTGGTCAGATAATCGGCCGCATGGCGGCTGTGGTCCTTTGTGGGCTTAACATTTAATGCCGATCGCGGCTCTGTCGCGAAGAGCCCGCAGCTCCCTTGTCGCCCAAACGTGAGGGGGCTGCGGTTGGTCCACCCGTTCGGCCTGAACGACGCGCGGGTCGCGCCAGTTAGGCATCAGCGACACTTCTTGAGTGCCGCAGCTCTGACAGGTCCAGCGTCGGTGGGTCTTATACGACCTCTGCGAGATTAGGTCGGGGTGTAGTTTTTGACCACCAGGCGAAGTTGGTGCGTGAGCTGATCTCGGGTTGGCGGGTGGTGAGGTTGGTGCACCGCTGAGTGATGGTGTCGATGAGCTTGTCCAAGTTGGGGACCAAGTGTTGACGATCGGCTGGTCCACATCGGCGAAAGTCAGCAAGACGCTTCACGCGAGGGCAATTCGTATTCTGGACGCTTTAGACAGGGCCGTGGTCCCGTCCGACATGAACTTGCCGGGCTTCGACTTTCACCCTCTCCAAGGGTTCAAGCCAACCCGCTACTCCGCCCACATCAACGGTCCATGGTGCGTCACCTTCGAAATCGAAGAGGGACACGCTTGGCGCGTCGATATCGAACAATATTACTGAGCCGGCCGCGCACCTTCCACTGCGCTCTGGCGCATTGGAGGTCTACCCACCATGTCGGACATTATCGCTCAGCGGCCCAATCGTGCGCCGACCCACCCCGGCGCAATCCTGCGTGAAGATGTCCTCCCGGCCCTTGGGCTCACCGTGACGGCCGTTGCCGACCATCTGCGCGTCACCCGCCAGCAGCTTCATCGCATCCTCGGCGAGCAGTCCGGCATATCGGCCGAGATGGCGATCCGCCTGGGTAAGCTGTGCGGGAACGGCGAAGGCCTGTGGCTCCGGATGCAGGAGGCCCACGACGTCTGGCACGCCCGCCAGAAGCTTGGCGACGAGGTCGACGCTATCCCGACGCTGAAGGCCGAACAGCGCGCGGCCTGATTGAACCTGCATGAAGGACGGGCTTGTCGCACACTCCCGAGGAGGTTGCAGATCGGGCCTTGGACGACCCGATTTTACCTTTCGTTAACCTTTGAAAGTCCGAAGTAGAACCCGAGCATCCGGTTCTGCTCGACGACGGTCCATGGGCCGGCGAAGCCGAAGCCCTTGCGCATCCACAGCATGGCCTCGAAGCCCTGGATGGAGCGCCGGGCCGTGTTGAAGCTCAGCAAGCCGCCGACCCGCGGCATGTTCTTCTTCAGCCGGAAGTGGTCGCTCTCGATCCCCTGCTGCAGGTGCTTCGTGACGTAGTGGAGGGGATTGCGCGCCAACCGGCCCTCCTTGCGAGCTGCCGCGATCGCGCCCGGGTACGCTCCGACCCCGTCCGGGCCGATGCGGTCGGGGGATAGCAGGGGACCGTTCTTCAGCATCTTGCGGAAAACCGCTTGGCGGCGTCGATGTCGCGCCGGGCGGTGAGCAGGAAGTCGACCGCCTCGCCGTGCTTGTCGATGGCGCGGTACAGGCAGCGCCACTCGCCTCGGATCCGGACGTAGGTCTCGTCGACGTGCAACGACCCGCAATGGGGCTTGCGGAAGGGACGCAGCCGGCGTTCGATCAGAGGCGCGTAGGCCAGCACCCGGCAGTTCACGGTGCTGTGGTCAACCTCGAGGTCGCGCTCGAGCGGCAGCTCCTCGATGTCGCGGTAGCTCAACGGGTAGCGCAGGTGTCAAGGACACCGCTTGCACGATCAGCCCCGCCTCGAAGTGCCGACCCTTGAAATCGTCTTTCGACCGGCTCTTCAGCTTGGCGCCGATGGCAGACAGGATCATGGGGGACCTCCGGGCGGAAGGCGCCAAAGTCGGTCAGCGTGGCTAATGAAACCTTACTGCCGGAAGTTTGCAACACGCCCCTCGGAAGTCATCTCGGCGAGGGCGTTCTGGTCGGAGGCGGCTGTGTCAGTCATGGGACTTCTTGGTTTCCTCTTGGGATAGGGCAGGGGTAGATGGC
>JAYVMK010000611.1:0-4900 GCA_043758995.1 Lichenibacterium sp.
GCCGGCCGAGCACCAGCATGAGAACCGTCGCGCCGAGGATCCCGAACAGCAGTCCTCTTCCCGATGCGCCACTCAAGGCGATGATGGCCGCGTAGATCGGGACCTGGAACGTGACCAGCGCAACACTGTCCCAGAGCAGTTGCGACAGGCGGCTTGGTCGAGCGTGCCGCATGACCCAGTCGCGCCAGAGCCCATACGGCCGCCCGACGGGAATCATCAGGGCCGCACCCAGGAGCCGGGCGTGCAACACCTGCCTCCAGTCCATACCGGCCAGACATCGCTCGTTGATCACGCCGGTCATCGTGAAGAACAGCATCAAAGCGGTGGTGTCCGCGATGAAGGCGCGGCTCACGCGAGGCTTTGGAGACGTCCGACCATCGCTCATGAGGAGGACTATGGAACTCCAAAGAGCCCGGTCAACCGACGGAGATCCGCGTGGCACGGCGGCAGGGGCCCGGCCGCGTTGCGCTCCGGGAGGCCTGTCTATAAGTCTGCGCCCCAACCGGCGCTGCGGCGCGAACCTGAGAACGAGACCCGAACCATGCTCGGAGGCATTCGCGCCGCACAATCGACCTGGATCGGCAAGGCGCTGACCACGCTGATTTTCGGCGTCATCCTGGTGGCCTTCGTGATCTGGGGGATGGGCAATCCCTTCCTCGGCAGCAGCGCCAATTCGGTGGCCCAGGTCGGCAGCGTCAGCGTGACCACCACCGAGTACCAGCAGGCTTACCGGGCCGATTTGCTGCGATTGCAGCGCCAGGCCCGACGCGCCATCACCAACGAAGAGGCGCATCGCATGGGCCTCGACGTCCAGGTCCTGACGCGCCTGATGTCGAATGCTGCGATCGACGATCGCGCGCGGGCGCTCGATCTCGCGATCTCGGACAAGCAGGTGGCGAAAGACATCCTGGTCGATCCCTCCTTCGCCGGGCCGGGCGGCACCTTCGATCGCGGCCGCTTCAATACGGTGTTGAGCGAGAACGGCCTGACGGAAGCGAGCTTCATCCGCGAACAGCGCCAGACCTACCTGCGCCGCGAACTCGTCGAAGCCTTGATCGGCGGCACCGAAGCCCCGCAGGCGGCCGTGGAGGCGCTCCACCGGTACCAGGACGAGATCCGCAGCGTCGACGCGCTGGCCCTGCCGCCGACCGCCGCCGGGCCCATCGCGGCGCCGGACGAGGCTGCGCTGAAGAGCTACTACGACGCCCATAAGGGGGCCTTCACGGCGCCGCAATACCGCAGATTGGTGGTGCTCGCCCTGACCCCCGCGACTCTGGCCAAGCCGGACGCCGTGTCGGATGCGGACATCCAGGCGACCTATGACAAGGTCAAGAGCGACAGGTTCGGCAGTCCCGAGAAGCGCCACGTCGCCGAGATCGTCTTCCCGAACGAGGCGGAGGCCGCCGGCTTCGTGACGCGCGTTCGCGGTGGGCAGAGCTTTGCCGACGCCGCCAAGGCTCAGAATCTGGACGACAAGGTCGTCGACCTCGGCACGGTGTCCAAGGACGCCATCTTCGACGCGGCCGCGGCGGATGCCGCCTTCGGTCTGTCGGCGGACGGAACGAGCGATCCCGTCAAGGGCCGCTTTGGCGCGACCGTGTTGCACGTCGACGCCATCGAGCCCGGCACCACACAACCGCTGGCGGCCGTGGCACCGATGCTTCGGAGCGAACTCGCGGCCTCCCGCGCCGCGGCCGACCTCTCGTCGCTGCATGACCGGGTCGAGGAGGCGCGCTCCTCCGGCAAGACGTTGACCGAGGCGGCGACCTCGGTCGGGCTGACGACCCGGACGATCGAGGCCGTCGACGCGCAAGGCAACGGTCGGGACGGCAAGCCGGTCGAGGGCCTGGTGGACGGCCCCGACCTGATCAAGGCCGCCTTCGCCTCCGACATCGGCGTCGACAACGACACGATCTCGACCGCCGATGGCGGGACGGTGTGGTTCGAAGTGGCGGGTATCGATCCCGCGCGTCAGTTGGCGTTCGACGAGGCGCGGCCGAAGGTCGAGGCCGTGTGGCGCGAGGAGCAGACGGCCCTTCAGCTCGACGCCAAGGCAGGCGAGTGGGTCAAGGAAGTCGATGCCGGTCGTCAGACCTTGGAAGGCCTCGCCGCCACGCTGGGTCTCGCGGTCCAGCATGTCGGCGATGCCAAGCGCGCCGGAGCCACCGGATTCCCGGCCGGCGTCGTGTCCCGCTTCTTCGATGTGGCGGTGGGATCCGCGGGTTCGGCAGCGACCGGCGCGACCTCGCGCACGCTGTTCAAGGTCCTCGACAGCGCGACCGCTCCGCTCGATCCCGAGGCACCGGCCACGAAACAGCTCGAGCAGCGATATGGCGCGGCGCTTCAGGACGCGATCATCAACGACTATCTCGGCACGCTGGGCGCCAAGCTCGGCACAAAGGTCAACCAGGCTGCCGTCCAGGCGGCGTCCGGCACGGGCTTCTGAGCATGGCGCATCAGGGCTTCGAGGGGCTCGCCGCCGCCTATGATGCGGGCTCCGCCACGGCGGTCTGGGCCGTGCTGGTTGCCGACCTCGAGACTCCCGTTTCGGCCTATCTCAAGCTTGCCGCCAGCCGGAGCGGCAACCTCTTTCTGCTCGAGTCGGTCGAGGGCGGTGCGGTCCGCGGCCGCTATTCGATGATCGGCCTCGACCCCGACGCGATCTGGCGCTGCAGTGGCCCGCAGGCCGAACTCAACCGCGAAGCCGACCGCGACCGCGACGCGTTCCAGCCGCTCGAAGATCCGCCGCTCGTTACGTTGCGGGCCTTCCTGGCCGAATCCGCGCTGCCGCTCCCGGACGGCCTGCCGCCGATGTCGGCCGGCGTCTTCGGCTATCTCGGCTACGACATGGTACGGCACATGGAGCGTCTCGCTCCCGCCAAGCCGGACCCGATCGGCGTTCCCGAGGCGATGCTGATCCGCCCCACCATCATGGTGGTGTTCGACAGCGTCCGCGACGAGATGATCGTCGTGACACCGGTCCGGCCCAAGCCGGGCGTCACCGCCCGCATGGCGGCGGAGGCGGCGGCTGAGCGGCTCGACGGCGTCATTCGCGCGCTGGAAGCGCCGCTGGCGCATGCGGCAACACCCTACGATCCGCGTCTCAGCGCCGAACGGCCGACCAGCAATACGCCGAAGTCGGACTACCTCCGCATGGTGGAGCAGGCGCAGGACTACATCCGGGCGGGCGACGTCTTTCAGGTCGTCCTGTCGCAAAGGTTCTCCGGCCCTTTCGCGCTGCCGCCCTTCTCGCTCTATCGGGCGCTGCGCCGCATCAATCCGGCGCCCTATCTCAGCTTCCTCGACTTCGGCGCCTTCCAGATCTGCTGCTCGTCACCGGAGATTCTTGTCCGGGTGCGCGACGGTGCCGTGACGATCCGGCCGATCGCGGGAACGCGTCGGCGCGGGTCGGGCCCTGCCGAGGACGACGCCTTGGCGGCGGAGTTGCTCGCCGATCCCAAGGAGCGATCAGAACATCTCATGCTCCTCGACCTCGGGCGCAACGACGTCGGCCGCGTCGCCGAGATCGGATCCGTCAACGTGACGGATCGGTTCTTCATCGAACGCTACAGCCACGTCATGCACATCGTCTCCAACGTCGAGGGGCGCCTGCGGCCGGATCGCGACATCATCGACGCGCTGGCGGCGGGCTTCCCGGCCGGCACGGTCTCGGGCGCCCCGAAGGTGCGGGCGATGGAGATCATCGACGAACTCGAGCGCGACAAGCGCGGCATCTATGGTGGCTGCATCGGCTATTTCGGTGCGGATGGCGCGATGGACACCTGCATCGTGCTGCGGACCTCCGTCATCAAGGACGGGATCATGCACATCCAGGCCGGAGCCGGCGTGGTCTACGATTCCGTGCCGGAGTCGGAGAATACGGAATGCGCCAACAAGGCGGAGGCGCTGGTGCGCGCCGCCGAAGAGGCCGTCCGCTTCGCCACCACAGCCGCTCGCGGACAGTAAAGACCCGCAGTGTCACGACAGCCGGCAGAGCGCGGTCAGCCACCGATCATCAGCTTGACGACCTCGTCGTGGTTCGTCTCCGCAATGGGGCGCTCACCCGCCAGCGAGCCGCGCCGCAGGACCACGATCCGGTCCGAGACGGCGAAAATGTCCTGCAGGTTGTGCGAGATGAAGATCACCCCCCGCCCCTGAGCCTTGAGGGTCCGGATCAGCGACAGCACTTTGCGCTGCTCGGGCACGCCCAGTGCCGCCGTGGGTTCGTCCATCAGGATCACCCGCGCGTCCCAATAGACCGCGCGGCCGATGGCGACAGCCTGCCGCTGGCCGCCCGAAAAGCGACCTACGGGAGCGTCGAGCCGATCGACGTGGAAATCGAGTTGCGCCATCGTGGCCTTAGCCACCTCGGCCATCTTGCGCCGGTCGATCACCGGCAGCAGGCCATAGGCACGGCGCATCGGCTCCCGACCGAGGAAGATGTTGGCGCCGATCGACAGATTGTCTGCGAGCGCCAGGTCCTGGTAGATCGTCTCGATCCCCCGCCGGCGCGCCGCCTCGGGCGTGGCGAAATTGACCGGATGACCGTCGAGACGGATTTCGCCATCGTCGGCGCGGAACACGCCGGAGATCATCTTGGTCAGCGTCGACTTGCCGGCGCCGTTGTCTCCCGCCAGCGCCAGGACCTCGCCGGGATGGAGCTGGAGCGAGACGCCCTTCAAGGCTTCGACGCCGCCGAAGCGTTTGGAGACCGAGCGCACGTCGAGAATGGGTGCAGAAGTCGGGGTCGCCGCCATCACCGCTCTCCGCCGAGCTTGCGTTGCGTCTGGTCGACCAGGACCGAGATGATGATCACGACGCCGACGGCGACGAATTGCCAGAAGGGCGCGACATCGATGAAGACGAGGCCGTACTGGATGACCGCGATGACCAGCGAGCC
>JAYVMK010000612.1:0-4198 GCA_043758995.1 Lichenibacterium sp.
CGCGAAGCGGTGAGATTGGCCAGCACGGTCAGGCCCGAAGCGATGGCGGAAGGCGTATTGACCGGCAGGTAGAGATCGAGAGGCTTACTCGCAGTCTGACCGCGTACGATCTCGGCCGGAATCTGGGGAATGGTTCCGAGATGGGCGAAACGAGGAAATTGCAGCTCCGACGAGCCCGCAATCGTCAGTCGCGGACCCGTCGGGGCCAGCGTCGTGTTGCACTGCCGGTCGGCGGCGGTTGTTGTCATTCCTTCGATGCCGACCTCGTTCCGCCCGGGATGGAAGAACCGCAGGGGCAGTTCGATCTGCTCATGGGACAGTTGGCCGGCTCGATCCGCTCCGAGTTGAAGCGAAGACACCAAGGTTCCGTTGACGCGAAAAACCAGCTGGCTGCTCGGATCGAGGTCCGACGCATAGCTTCCGTCGATCAGCAGCCGGGCCTTGTCGTAGTTGGCGGGGTAAAAATCGCCCGGCAGCGTCACGTCGAGCGTCGATAGATAGTGGCGGCCCGAAAAGTCCTCTGTGCTGAACCCGAGGTCGGCAAAGCTGCGCTGAGTCTCGCCGTCCAGGGACGCCGATTTCACTCCGGCAGGCATCGGCGCTGCGGCCAAGGCGGCGATGGTCCCGTCGACATCCGTCCCGTCGAGAGCCGAGGAGATCACGACCAGCCGGTCGGTCTGGCCGTCTCTCGCCAGGGTGACGCCGTCTTCGCGACCGATCACCTTCAGGCTACGCAGGGCCTCGTCATGGATGTCCTCGGCGAGGAGCACGTCGAAGCCGGCACCCTGTCCGGGACCGGTCGGCGTCTGAACGACCGGGCGCTGCAGGCCTGCTCGGCGCACCAGGGCATCGATGAAACGTCCTGCTCTGGCAATTGCCGTGGCGTCTTCCCGCCCCGACAGTCTCAAGGCGATCGGCATCGTGCCATCGACGTCGGGCGGCAAGCCGGCGAGGTCGCCGAGGGATCGGACGGAGCCTGATCCGGCGGACGGCAGGACGAAGCCCGTTCCGGCGGGGTCGACCAACGTCCAGAGTTCGTAGGTCGCACCGATCGAGCAGTCGACCCGGTGCGTCATGGTCGAGACGAAATCGACGCGGTTGAGACCGGGCACCAGCAACCCGGCCGGGACCGCGACATCCGTGGACGTGATCCCGTTAGGCGAGCGTGTCGCCACGGTCGCCAAGACCTGACCGTTGATCGACAGCTTCAGCGAGGAACGCTCGGGCAGCAACGCCACCGTATTCTTCAGAGCAAGCCGAAAGGTGCGAACCCGGTCGACGTCGCCCCTGTCGATGTAGACGGGGAAGCTCCGCCGGGCCGACTCGCCGTGGAAGACAAGTTCGTCATGTCCGGCAGACAGGCGCTTGAGCATAGTTGGCGGAGAGCGCGGATTGATCACGGTCGAGATCGGCTGGGCCGAGAAGGACGCCGTCGTTCCAAGAAGCAGGATCGATAGGGCGACCGACGGATAGAGGACGGATTTGGGGATGAGCGACATGAGAAGGCTCGCAGAACTGGGGCGGGGAAGATTGCCGCCTCAGGCGGCGGGGCTTTCGGTCGTGGATGCGATGGCGGCCCGATCGTCTCGGCCTCGACGGAACAGGGCGAAGAACAATCCCCGCGCCACTTGAAGGACACCGTCGACGGCGAACCTTGCCGTTCCGGTCACGATGCCGAGACGACGGTAGGTGCCGGTCCGCTCGGTCCTGATCGGGGTGATGTCGGCGAAGATGACTTTCGATATGATGCGGTAGCGGTCACCTGTCGTGCCATAGAACTTGAACCCGAAACCCTGCGCTTGGTCGAGCGTTCGGCGTCCGGTGCTGACGACTGGCGTCTGCAACGCTTGGCCCTCGCCTGCCTCGACCCGCAGCGTGGCGGTGGTCCGCGGCGGAATCCGGCACGGTTCGAGCGCCAGAATTTCGAGGCCGCCGTAGGACATGTTGCTGATCACGACGGGAATGCGCTCGGCTCCCATGGTGAGGCTGGCCTTGATCCGGCTCGCCACGCGGGGCGTGCTCCGGCGCTCGCGGCGCTCCGACACGGCACCGAGGGAGGTCCCACTCAGGAACAGGTTGAGCAGACTCCAGACTCCCACCACGCCGATCAGGCCGCGCACGTTGGGTTCATTGACGTAGCGGTAGGCGAGCACGGCGATGCTGGCAGCGACGAGTCCGAAGATCGCCAGATAGGGACCGGCGAGGGTCGACAAGCGGTCCTCATCAAGGGTCTCGCCCTTGGCCGTGACGTTGAATTTAGGACGGCGCGGGTCGATGAAGACGCTCAGAACCGCCCGGAACAGCATGACGGATTGAATGTATTCGTAAAGGTCGGAGGTCCAGGGCCAGCGGAAGCGGCCAAAGATGTAGCTCTGGATCATCAGCGCCGACGCCATGTAGGTGACGGTGTAGGCCAGGAACTCCTGCTCGTTCGCGATATAGATCTTCATATCGAAGAAGATGAACAGCATGGGTGCGAAGATGAAGATCATTCGCGACAGCGGGAACAGCCAGAACATGCTGCTTGAAAGGTAACATAGGCGCTGTGCGAGGGTTAGACCCTGCTTGAACAGCGGATTCTTCAGCAGGAGGATTTGGACCATGCCACGGCACCAGCGGGAGCGTTGGCCGATGAAGGAGTCGAAGGTCTCAGGCTGCAAGCCCGCGATCATCGGCTTGTCGACATAGAGGCTGTTCCAGCCGCGGGAGTGCAGTTCAAGCGCGCTTTCCGCGTCTTCGGTGATCGAAGAGCCGTGAAACCCTCCGACCTGCTCAAGTGCAGAGCGCCGGAGCAGGGCCGCCGATCCGCAGAAGAAGGCCGCGTTCCACTTGTCGAGGCCTTTCTGGACCATGCTGTAAAACATGTCGTTCTCGGCCGGGACGCCGATGGCCGCGATGTTCTTCTCGATCGGATCAGGGTTCAGGAAGAAATGCGGAGTCTGAACGAGGAACAGCTTGGGATCTTGCGAGAAGAAGCCAACGGTTTCGGTCAGGAAATGCTCGGCCGGCGCATGGTCGGCATCGAAAACCGCGACAATATCGCCGGTGCTGTGGGCTAAGCCATTGTTGAGGTTGCCAGCCTTGGCATGACTGTTGAGGGCGCGAGTGATGTAGCGGACCCCGAGTTCGACGCAGAGTTCCTGCATGGTCCGGCGGCGGTTCATCGCCTGTCCTGCCTCGATGGGGTCATCGGACGAGAGCTTGGCCTCCGTACCACCGTCATCGAGCAGGAACACGTTCAGCTTGCCGGCCGGATAGATCATACGCTTGGCGGCGGCGAGTGTCGGAGCGACGATATCGACGCTCTCGTTATAGGACGGGACGAATACGTCGACCGAGGGCGCTTCCTCGTCGGGGAGCCGAGGTGCTGCTGGCCTGTCGATGGGATCCGCCACGGTGAAGAGGCTCAGGAAGAGCATCGCCACACAATAAAGCTCGGCGACGACCAGCACGACGCCGGCCGCGAAGTTCAACGGAGAACCCGCTGACGGGACGGTGCTGGTCAGTCTCCAAAATACGTAACGCAGGATGATGAAGGTTCCAAAGCCGAGGAACACGGCCCGCCAAGGCCCTCGCAGACCCAGCACCTTGATGACGCCCATGATGATCAGGGCGGAGACACTCAATGCAAGTTGCCCTTCCACTCCAAGCGGCAGGCTGACGAGCATGACAGTCATGCAGGCCGAAATGATCCATAATAGCTTATTTAAGAGCGTCATCGTCCTATCCCTGACCTAAAGTAATGGACACCGATCTCCTCACGCCGCTACGAGAGGCACAGAAATCGTCATGCCATCTCGGTTCGATTAGACTCAATAGAAAAGGAACGGCGGACGTTTTAATGCTCCTTTAATCCTAATGGACGTAGTTAATCTAATAGGCTGACCTGGCGGTGGTCGGAGATGGCGCTTTTTGGCTCAGCCTTCTCGCATTTGCTCGGACGCGGAGGAGTCTCTGGTCGGAGGCGAGCGTGGTGCGTATCCGGGCGGGTCTGAACAGTCCAACGTGACGGAGTGGACCGGTGGCCGGAGCTTTCCTTTCGCCTGCCCTCCCTTGACACCTCCCTTCCGTCGCGGCCTTCTCGCCCGCGCACACAGGCCGCGGATCAACCGCGGGGTTCGGCGATTCGAGGGGGACGACACGTGTCGATGGCGATACCGCAGAAGGCGGTGATGGACGGGGCCGTCAGGTACCTCGT
>JAYVMK010000613.1:0-15286 GCA_043758995.1 Lichenibacterium sp.
GAAGATGTTGTCGACGAAGAACAGTACGTCCTGGCCCTTGTCGCGGAAGTTCTCGGCAACCGTCAGGCCCGTCAGGGCGACACGGGCGCGGGCACCCGGTGGCTCGTTCATCTGGCCATAGACGAGCGCGCACTTCGAACCTGCGGCCGAACCACCGTTCTCGTGCGGGTCCATGTTGACCTTGGACTCGATCATCTCGT
Source organism: Lichenibacterium sp. (assembly GCA_043758995.1). GTDB lineage: Bacteria > Pseudomonadota > Alphaproteobacteria > Rhizobiales > Beijerinckiaceae > Lichenihabitans. The sequence goes on from JAYVMK010000613.1 coordinate 201, forward strand.
GATAGAGATCGTTGCCCTCGCGGGTCCGCTCGCCGACGCCGGCGAACACCGAGTATCCGCCATGACCCTTGGCGACGTTATTGATCAATTCCATGATCAACACTGTCTTGCCAACACCGGCGCCGCCGAAGAGGCCGATCTTACCGCCCTTGGCGTAAGGGGCGAGGAGGTCGACGACCTTGATGCCCGTCTCGAGGATCTGGGCGTCGGTCGCCTGCTCGGCATAGGTCGGGGCCGGCTGATGGATGGCGCGAAGACCGTCCGACAGGATGGGGCCACCCTCGTCCACCGGCTCGCCGATGACGTTCATGATGCGGCCGAGCGTCCCCTCGCCGACCGGCACCATGATGGGCTGGCCTGTGTCGGTCACGGCCTGTCCACGCGTCAAGCCCTCGGAAATGTCCATGGCGATGCAGCGCACGGAGTTCTCGCCGAGATGCTGGGCGACTTCCAGGACGAGGCGGTTGCCGTTGTTCGAGGTCTCGAGCGCGTTCAGGATCTCGGGCAGGTGACCTTCGAACTTCACGTCGACGACGGGGCCGATGATCTGGGTGATCCGGCCGGGCGAGCGCTCCGACGACGTCTCGTTCAGGCTGTTGTTGCCGGGGTTGCGGGTGAAGTCGTCCATGATTGTTTCTCGGCTCTCTGGCGGTCGCGGCGTCGGTCGTGTGGTTACGTTAGAGCGCTTCAGCGCCCGAGATGATCTCGATCAATTCCTTGGTGATCATCGCCTGGCGGGAGCGATTGTAGATCTGCGTCTGCTTCTTGATCATCTCGCCGGCATTGCGAGTGGCATTGTCCATGGCGCTCATGCGCGAGCCCTGTTCGGAAGCGGCGTTCTCGAGCAGCGCGCGGAATACCTGGATCGAGATGTTGCGCGGCAGCAGCGCCGCCAGGATCTCGTCCTCGCCGGGCTCGTATTCGTAGGCGGCGCCCGTCCCAGTCGCGTCGCTGCTCTCCGGGAACTCGGCCGGGATCAGCCGAAGCGCCGTCGGGATCTGCGAGATGACCGAACGGAAGCGCGAGAAGAACAGCGTGCAGACGTCGAATTCGCCCGCCTCGAACATGGCGATGATCTTCTTGCCGATCGGATCGGCATCGGCGAAGCCGACCTGCTTGATGTTCCGCAGCTCGATGACCTCGACGATCTGCTGCTCGAACTGACGACGGAGCTGTTCGAAGCCCTTCTTGCCGACGAGCAGCATCTTGACGGTCTTGCCCTCGCGCATCAGCCGGTTGGCATGCTCGCGCGCCAGACGAACGATGGAGCCATTGAAGGCGCCGCAGAGACCGCGCTCGGCCGTGCACACGACGAGAAGGTGCGTGCGGTCCTGGCCGTTGCCGGCCAAGAGCGGCGGCGCCTGAGTTCCGGCTCCGATGCCGCCGGCGAGATTCGCCAGCACCTTCTCCATGCGCTCAGCGAAGGGACGGGCGGCCTCGGCCGCGAGCTGGGCACGGCGCAGCTTCGCAGCCGCGACCATCTGCATGGCCTTGGTGATCTTCTGGGTCGACTTGACCGAGGAGATCCGGTTCCGCAGGTCCTTCAAGGACGGCATATCGTGGGCTCGTGTCGGAGAAGGGAGCGCCCCGGGCGGAGGCCCGAGACAGTGCGTCCAGGGGTCAGGCGAAGGCCTTGGTGTAGGTCTCGACCACGCCCTTCAGCGTGCCGGCCGAGTCGTCGCTGAGGTCCTTCGAAGTGCGGATCGCGTCGAGCAACGGCATGTGGCTCGAGCGCAGCAGCGCCAGGAGCCCATCCTCGTAGGCGCGGATCCGGTTGACCGGCAGGCCGTCGAGGTACCCGTTCACGCCGGCGTAGATCACGGCGACCTGCTCTTCCATCTTCAGCGGCGCGAACTGGGGCTGCTTCAGGAGTTCGGTCAGGCGCGAGCCGCGGTTCAGCAACTTCTGCGTCGTGGCGTCGAGGTCGGAGCCGAACTGAGCGAAGGCCGCCATCTCGCGATATTGTGCGAGCTCGCCCTTGATCTTGCCGGCCACCTTCTTCATCGCCTTGGTCTGGGCGGCGGAGCCGACGCGCGACACCGAAAGGCCGACGTTCACGGCGGGGCGGATGCCCTGATAGAACAGATCCGTCTCGAGGAAGATCTGGCCGTCGGTGATCGAGATCACGTTGGTGGGGATGTAGGCCGACACGTCGTTGGCCTGGGTCTCGACGACCGGCAGAGCCGTCAACGAGCCGTTGCCTTCCTTGTCGTTGAGCTTGGCGGCGCGCTCCAGCAGACGGGAATGCAGGTAGAAGACGTCGCCGGGATAGGCTTCGCGGCCCGGGGGACGGCGGAGCAGCAGCGACATCTGACGATAGGCGACGGCCTGCTTCGACAGATCGTCATAGACGATCAGCGCATGCATACCATTGTCGCGGAAGAACTCGCCCATGGCGCAGCCCGCGAAAGGGGCCAGGAACTGCATCGGCGCCGGATCCGACGCCGTAGCGGCGACGACGATGGAATATTCCATCGCGCCCTGCTCCTCGAGCACCTTCACCAATTGAGCGACGGTGGAGCGCTTCTGGCCGACCGCGACATAGACACAATAGAGCTTCGAGCCCTCGTCCGTGCCCTGGTTGATAGCCTTCTGGTTCAGGATGGCGTCGAGCGCCACGGCGGTCTTGCCGGTCTGGCGATCGCCGATGATCAGCTCGCGCTGGCCACGGCCGATCGGGATCAGCGCATCGACGGCTTTGAGGCCGGTCGACATGGGCTCGTTGACCGACTTGCGGGGAATGATGCCGGGCGCCTTTACGTCGACGCGGGCGCGGCGGGTCGTTGCGATCGGTCCCTTGCCGTCGATCGGGTTGCCGAGCGCATCGACGACGCGGCCGAGCAGTTCCTTGCCGACCGGAACGTCCACGATGGCGCCGGTGCGCTTGACGGTCTGGCCTTCGCCGATCTCGCGATCCGAGCCGAAGATCACGATACCGACGTTGTCGGCTTCGAGGTTCAGCGCCATGCCGCGTACGCCACCTTCGAACTCGACCATCTCGCCCGCCTGGACGTTGTCGAGACCGTAGATGCGGGCGATGCCGTCGCCGACCGACAGGACCTGCCCGACTTCCGTGACCTCGGCCTCGGTGCCGAAGTTCTGGATCTCCCGCTTGAGGATGTCGGAAATCTCAGCAGCGCGGATATCCATCAGCCGACCTCTTTCATGCGTGTACGAATTGAATTGAGTTTGGTCTTGATCGAGGCATCGACCATGCGGCTGCCGAGCCGAACGATGATGCCGCCGATGATCTCAGGGTCCACCTTCATGGCGAGCTCGACCGACTTTCCGCCGGTCGCTTCGGCGAGAGACTGCTTCAGCGCCTGAAGCTGGTCGTCGGCGAGGGGCTCGGCCACCGTGACCTCGGCGCGCGACACGCCACGATCGGCGTCGTCGAGGGCCAGGAAGCCGCGGATCATGGTGCGGACGGCGAAGAGCCGGCGCTTCGAGGCGACGAGCAGAAGGAAATTGGCGGTCAGGCCGGAGATGCCGGCTCGGTCCAGGACCGCTTTCAGCGCGCGAGACTGATCCTCGGCGGAGAAGGCCGGGCTGCGCACCAGCAGCTGCAGGTCCGGGTTCGCCTGAACCAGGGCGTCGAAGCTTTTCAGCTCCGCGGCGACACGGTCGATAGAACGCGAATCCTTGGCCAGCGAGAACAGGGCGGAGGCATAACGGCCAGCCATCCCGGATACGATGTTTTCGGCATCGGCCACGGCGTTTCACCCTCGACGAAGACGGTCAGCGTGTTTCGGAGAAGCGGCACGCGCCTGCCCCGGCACCATGAAAGTTCATGGATTGCCGCTGTTGCAATCACGACCGGAGTGGTCGTTGCAGGGCGGGACTAACATAGCGATTTGGCCCGTGCAAGCAGGCGCGGCCTTGGAAATGCCTCATCGGCGGCAGGCCAGTGAACACGAAAACGGCAGTCTCGTGGCGGGTGCCGCCGTTCCGTCGGATCCTGTCTTTCGATCGGATCAGCCGGTTCTAGCGGCACCTCTCGCCTGCGACCGGGTCGCTCTCTGGCGCCGGACGCGCCAACCGAGAACCGCCTGCTTGGCCCCTGCCCTTGCTCTCCGCGCAGCGCGCTCCACCGCGACCGCGACGGTGAAGGCCAAGGAGCTCCCCTGCCGCGTCGCCACCACGACATCCACGAGGGGCAGCCGGTCCCGCCACAGCCGATCGATCATCGGATGGTGCGGAACGGCGCAGGAATCCGTCAAGCCGACCCGACCGTCCCGCATCTGCGCTTCGGTGAGATCGAGGACGAGTTGCACCCCAGGCGAGAAACGGGCGAGGTCCTCGCGATAGGCGATCTTCCACAGGAAATCGGTCGCGCCGGCCGTCAGGATCACCGCCATGGCGATGGGCTCGCCATTGAGTGTCAGGGCATCGACCCGGCAGAGCGAGCGGGTTCCGAGCAGTCGCGTGGCGGTGCGGGTGAAGACCGTCGGTCCGGGATGGTCGAGCAGCGCGGTCCTGGCGGCGCCCTTCCATCCCGCGGCTTCGAGCGCCAGGAACCGTTCGACGCCGTTCCGCAGGGCATCCCCCTTCCGGAAGCTGACGTAGGCGAGCGTGCCGAGATCGGCGAGGCGGCGGCGCTGCCGACGCAGTTCCTTGGCGCCTTTCGGCGCCAACCCCGCGGCGCCGCCCTGCCCCGGCCGCAGTACCGCGCGCTCCCAGCGGTCGAGAATCGCGATGGCAAAGTCCGATCCGGCGGCGGTCCGCAACGCCTTGGCGGTCGGACCTTCCGCCGGCAGCGACGGGATCACGAGGCCGCGCGCGCTCGGCAACCCTTTGGCGGCCCAGGCGAGAAGCGCCTGCCACGCCGCGACGGCGCACCCGCTGTCGAGCAGCGGAAAGGCCAAAGTCGATAGGTCGTGGCGCCACACCGAAGCGAGGACGCGGAGCGGATTGGGCCGGTTGACCACCGGACAGATCCCGACGAGGTCGGCAGGGCCCCTCGCCTCGGAGCACCAGACCAGAATGAACGTCGGGCGGCGGCGCGACGACAGATGCTGGGCGGCGGGCAGGACGAAATCGGGATCGAAGAACACCTGAGGCTCGAGCGCGCGGCCCATCAGGTCGAGCCAGGCCGTGCGATGCGCTGCCGCGTCGGCGGCATCGAGGCGCTCGACCAGCAAGGCTTGGCTGCCGGTCACATCCGGCAAGCCGAGCGTCGAGCCGGCCTTCGTCGTCTTCCCCGGCGAGTGGCCGACCGTCGGCCCAGCAGTCACCCTCGCCGTCCCGTTCGCCGCGTAACTCGCAATCGGCCATTGTGGCGAAAAGACCATGTCCGACTCCAGACTCGCAGCGCGTCAACCGCCGAGGCGAAGCGCCTTCGGCGAGAGCCCGTCCGGCCAGGGACGCCGTATCCGACCGTCTGTCGCGTTACGGAACCGAGGTGGGCCGGTGACGGCCCGCAGCTTGTCCGTCCCGCTTCGACGCATCCCCGTGCCATGCGGAGACGGTGTCGATGCTCTCTCGACGCAGGTTCACGATCCGGGCCAGTCACGCGCCGCTCTCAGAACCGCGCGAGGCCGGACTGAACCTCGGCCAAGCTTGCGCCTTCGAGAGGTCGGTAGCCTGCGTCACCCGCCAAGGTCGCGAAGACAGGATCGGCGACGCGGGCGGGATCGAAGCCCTCCTCGACGAGCGCCACCTTGCGCTGCTTGAAGGTGCCGGTGATGTCGAGTTCGACCTGGAGCCGCACGAAGATCGGGATCGCATAGCCGGGCAGCCGGGCCGAGAGAAAGGCCTTCAGGCCGCCAAGATCGAGCTCCGTCCCCGCCTCGGGCACCAAAGCCGCCATGCCGGCCCGTCCCTCGGCGCCCGGCACCGAGACCCCGTAGACCGTGGCTTCCGCGACGCCGGGGTAATAGGTCAGGGCTTCGGCGACCTCCATGGTGGAGACGTTCTCGCCCTTCCAGCGGAACGTGTCGCCGATCCGGTCGACGAAGTAGAAATAGCCGAGAGCGTCCCTCCGCATGAGGTCGCCCGTGCGGAACCATCGGTCGCCCGGCTTGACGACATCCTGCAGAACCTTGCGGACGGTGGCGTCGCGATCGGTATAGCCCTCGAACCGGTTTCCTGGCTTCTTGGGATCGGAAAGAATCTCGCCCACGACTTCTCCGACTTCGTCATCCGCACAGGTGATGCAGAGCCCGTCCGGTCCGCGCACCGGCTCCTCGCTGGCCACATCGTAGCGCACGACCCGGATGGGGAAGCGAGACGCGATCCAGGCCGGGACCCGCCCCACCGCGCCAGGACGGGAATCGAGGTTGAAGATCGAGCAATTGCCCTCCGTCGATCCGTAGAATTCGCGGATGTGCTTCACGCCGAACCGCTCGACGAAGGGTCCCCAGACATCGGGCCGCATCCCGTTGCCGACGCAGAGCCTGACGGCATGGGCATGGTCGGCCGGCCCTGGCGGCGTCTGCACGACGTAGCGACAGAGCTCTCCGATATAGACCACGATGGTGCAGCGGGTGCGGACGATGTCGGGCCAGAAATCCCGTGCGGAGAACCGGTCGCGGATCACGCAGGTGCCGCCCGACAGCAACGCCATGCCGGGCCCCAGGATTCCGCCGTTGGAATGGTACATGGGAAGGCAATCGTAGACCCGATCGCCCGAGCCCGAGCCCGCCACGCCGGCAAAGGCCTGCATGGCGAGCTGCACCCGGTAATGATTGAGGTTTGCCGCCTTGGGCCGGCCCGTGGTCCCCGAGGTGAAGACCAGGACGCAGCGATCGTCGATCGTCAGCGAGGGTCGCTCCTCCGCGCTGAGCGGCTGATCCGGCAGCGTCTCCAGGATCTCGTCGATGCGCGGTACAGCCCCGGCGTCGCCATAGGAGAGGACCTCGACCGCATGGTCGAGAGTCGGACGCGCGGTGTCGAATTGCTCCATCAGGGAAGCGTCGACGATGGCGAACCGCGCCGCGACGAGGTTCAGCGAATGAGACAGGGCCGATCCGGTCTGGTTGGTGTTGACCAGCGCGGTTGCGGCCCCCGCCTTGGCGATCCCGACCCACACGGACAGATATTCGGCGCAGTTCGGCATCATCAGCGCCACGACATCGCCGCGTCCGAGGCCGCGCGACAGGGCCCAGCGGGCATAGCGGTCGGCTCGGGCGTTGAATTGCCGGTAGGTGACGGTCTCGCGCTCGGATTCGAGAGCGATACGATCGCCGAAACGGGCCGCGATCTCCTCGGCCAGATCGCCCATCGTGTGACGCGGATGTTTGGCGATGGGTGTCGTGCGGCGCAGGATGCGCAGGAGACCACGGGCGAAAGCCCATTCGCTCGATGCGCGCTCGGCGAGGTTCAACGGCTATGCCTCCAGGTGATCATCGCGGCGAGTGAACCGTCTCCGAGGCCGTCGCGCAAGGCATGACGGGAGCTTTGCTTTTCACGCCTTCGGTGATTAAGCCGCTCGCCAGGATGGAGACTGCCATGACCGAGGACCTGCCGATCGATCTGTCGCCCGAGATACGGGACGCCCTTGCTCGCGGCGCGCCCGTGGTGGCGCTCGAATCCACGATCATCACGCATGGCATGCCCTATCCCCACAATGTGTCGACGGCACGCGCCGTTGAGGAGGCCGTGCGGGCCGGCGGCGCGGTGCCCGCCACCATCGTGGTCCTGGCGGGCCGCATCCGGGTCGGCCTGTCCGCGGTCGACATCGAGGCCTTGGGTCAGGCCAAGGGCGTGCTGAAGCTCAGCCGCGCCGATCTCGCCTATGCGGTGGCGGCACGTCGCGACGGCTCGACGACGGTCGCCGCAACGATGATCTGCGCGAATCTCGCCGGCATCAAAGTCTTCGCCACGGGCGGGATCGGCGGCGTCCATCGCGGCATGGAAACGACGCTCGACATCTCGGCCGACCTCGAAGAGCTCGGACGCACCCCGGTGGCGGTGGTCTGCGCGGGCGCCAAGGCGCTGCTCGACCTGCCCCGCACGCTGGAATACCTCGAGACTCGCGGTGTCCCCGTGGTGGGCTACGGCACCGACCGCTTCCCGGCTTTCTGGAGCCGCGACAGCGGCCTGCCGGCACCGATCCGCCTCGACACGGCGCGCGAGGTCGCGGCGCTGATCCGGGCGCAGCACCGACTCGGCCTCTCGGGCGGCGTGCTCGTCACCAATCCCGTGCCGGTCGCCGACGAGATCCCGGCGCCGGAGATCAAGGCCCATATCGACGAGGCGGTGGCGGATGCGGCACGACGCGGCATCGTCGGCAAGGCCGTGACGCCCTTCATCCTGTCGCGCATGCTGGATCTCACCGCGGGCCGAAGCCTGCGCACCAACGTCGCCCTGATCCTCGGCAACGCACGTCTGGCGGCCGAGATCGCCGTCGCCATCGCGGCATGAGGCGAACCTCGACGCCCAATTGCATGCAGCCTGGCCTTGCGCCGGGCTTGGCCCGTTGAAAGCGATGTCGCCGTCGCTCAGCCTTCCAGCTGCCGCGCCTCTTCGGGCAGCATGATGGGAATGCCGTCGCGGATCGGGTAGGCCAGCTTGGCCGAGTCTGACACGAGTTCCTGGCGCTGGGCGTCGTAGGTCAGGCTGCCCTTGGTTACCGGGCAGACCAGGATTTCGAGCAAGCGGCGGTCGACCGCCGTGGCGCCGCCCGGTGTGGGGCTGGTGACAGGCAGATCGTCGGTCATCGGGGACATGTCATCTCTCGATCATTGGGCCGGCGACTCTGCCGGGCCAGGTAACGCCTGTCTATCACTGCAACGTCGCCGGCGCACCATCACGGCCGAGATCCATCTCGGCGATGGCGATCAGCACGTCAGCCCGGGTCTTGAGATCCGGCGCTTCGAGCAGCGCCTGCTTCTCCTTCGGGCCGAACGGACTCATCATCGACAACGCATTGACGAGAAGATCGCTCGGCGCCGCGTCGATCCCCTCCCAATCGACCGACAGGCGATGCACTTCCGCGAAGCGCCGCAACGCCTGGATGACACCGTCCCGATCGACCGTGTCCCGCACGCGCGATTCGTCGAAATCGCCGGTAAAGGGCGTGAAATCCACCCGCGCCTGACGGTAGGGGGTCACCGTCGAGAGTTCCTCGACGATGCGGTAGCGAGCGACGCCCGTCAGGGTGATGATGTAGCGACCGTCTCCCGATTCCTCGAGCGACGTGATACGCCCCGCGCATCCCGTGCCGTGAAGCGCCGGCTTCGATCCTTGGCCGGGCGCGTCGGACAGTTGCTGCACCATGCCGATGATCCGGTCGCCCTTCATGGCGTCGTCGATCATCGCCATGTAGCGCGGCTCGAAGATGTTCAGCGGCAATTGGCCGAGCGGCAGCAGCAGAGCGCCGCTCAGCGCGAACACAGGGATCACCTGAGGGAGGTCATCGGGTCCGCTGTAGGGCTTGTTGATGCTCATGATCCCTGTTCCATCCCACCCGTCATAGCGAGGACGCCCTCATCGGAAGAGGATTCCCGAGAGCTTGCGTCGTCCGGCGCCCGAGGCCGGATCGGCGAACCCCCATTCGTCGAAGAACTTGAGCAACTGCACGCGGGCGCCGTCCTCGTTCCAACTGCGGTCCGCCTTGATGATGTCAAGGAGTCGGTCCGCGGCCTCGTCGCGCCGGCCGCGCGCGTTGAGCGCCAGAGCGTAATCGAACCGTGCCTGATAGTCGGATGGATCGGCCGCAATCTGCCGCTCGAGATCGGCAATGTCACCGAGATCGGCGCTTTGCTCGGCATTCTCGAGCGCCGCTCGCGCCGCCACAACCGCGGGATCCGCCGCGGCCGAACCCGTCGCCTGCGCCAGGACCGCCTTGGCCTGCTCGAGGTCGCCGGCCTCGATGTGGAGACGGGCGAGTCCCGCCAGCGCCGGTCCGTTGATCTCGTCTTCGGCCAGGATCTCCGAATAGATGGCGGCAGCAGTCTCGGCATCCCCTGCCGCGGCTGCCGCGGCGGCTTCCTCGAGCAGATCCTTCAAGGGGTCGCCCATGGGTCCGGCGATCCGCTCCAGGAACTGCTTGATCTGCGACTCCGGCAGCGCACCCACGAAACCGTCCACCGGCTGGCCACGCTGAAAGGCGATGACAGCCGGGATCGACTGGATGCCGAGTTGGCCGGCGATGTCCGGATGGTCGTCGATGTTCATCTTGACCAGCTTGACCTTGCCCTGAGAGGCCGCGACGGCCTTCTCCAGGATGGGTCCGAGTTGCTTGCAAGGTCCGCACCAGGGCGCCCAGAAGTCGACCAGCACCGGCTGCTTCGCCGATTCTGCGATGACGTCCTGACGGAAGCTTGCGGTGGTGACATCCTTGGTGGCCACGGCCTCGCCCCCAGGCAAGCCGCCCCCAAATGTGACATTCCCGAACGACATCGACGCTCCCCGAATCCATGGTGCCGGCAGGCCGGCCGCTTCGCCGGGAACATGGGGCGAGGGGGGCCATTGTGCAACACGACAGGCGGGGCTTCGCGCTTCAGCCCTGACGCGCTCGACATTCATGGGCCGTCAGTTCCCAGATCTCGGTGGGGAGCCGTCCGGAGACGTAGTCGCGCTCCTCGGCGGCGATCACGCGCATGCCCTGGCGCTCCGAGATCCGGCGCGAGGCCGCATTGGCGACGGCCTTCGGAATGCGCATCAACGGCCGACCGAGAACGTCGAACCAGAAGCGGGTCACGGCCTCGCTGGCCTCGCTGGCAAAACCCTGTCCGCGCGCTTCCGGTATGAGCCAGAACCCGCGGTTGTTGTTGGGCTCGTCATAAAGCCCGATGGCGCCGAAGAGTCGTCCCGGATCGCTCTTCGGCCGGATTGTCCAGGTCCGGGAGATGCGACGTCCATGTCCGGGATCGCCTTGTCGCGGAGGAAGGCCAGGGCACCGTCATCCGGATAGGGCCAGGGCACGGCAGCGCTGAGATAACGGACGACGTCCCAATCGGGAAAGCAGGCCTGGATCGCGGGCGCATCCCCAAGCGTCACCGGGCGCAGTTCCAACCGTCTGGTAACGAGGGCGGGAACTGCATGCGACATCAGCCAGCCGAACCGTTGTGGAGCCGCCTCTCCCAATTCAGCGCCTGTCGCACGATTTCTCCGAGGTCGTCGTGTTTCGGCACCCATCCGAGTTCGGCCCGGATCCGGTCGTTGGAGGCTACGATGGCGGCGGGATCGCCGGCGCGGCGCGGCGACAGGACGGCCGGCACCTCGGCGCCCGAGACCTTGCGCACGACGTCGACCACCTCCTTCACCGAATAGCCGCGGGCATAGCCGACGTTGCAGGTCAGGCTCGCGCCGCCGGCCCGCAGGTGACGCAGCGCGTCCATGTGGGCCTGGGCGAGGTCGGTCACCTGGATGTAGTCCCGCAGGCAGGTGCCGTCCGGCGTCGGGTAATCCTGACCGAAGATTTCGAGCTGCTTGCGGCGGCCGAGGGCCGTCTGCACCGCAACCTTGATGAGGTGCGTGGCGTCGCGCGTCGACTGACCGGCGCGCCCCTGAGGATCCGCGCCCGCCACGTTGAAGTAGCGCAGCACGACGGCGCGCAGCGGGTGCGCCCGGCCGGCATCCTCCAACATCCACTCGACCATGAGCTTCGAGCGGCCATAGGGCGACACCGGCTTCAATGGCCGGTCCTCGGTGACGTGGCCGGCATCCGTCTCGCCATAGACCGCCGCCGTGGAGGAGAAGATGAACTGCTCGACGCCGCCGTGCACGGCGCTCTCGATGAGATTGCGCGCCTTCGCGGTGTTGTTGAGGTAGTAGCCGAGCGGATCGGCGACGGATTCGGGAACCACGATCCGGGCCGCGAAATGCGCGATGGCGTCGACCTCATGGTCCGCGATGGCGCGGGCCATGAGATCCTGATCGCCGAAGTCCCCCTCGATCAGCGTGGCGTCCGACGGGATGGCGGAGCGGAAACCGGTCGAGAGATTGTCGACCACGACCACGCGCTCGCCGGCGTCGAGAAGCGCCAGGACCATGTGACTACCGATGTAGCCGGCTCCGCCCGTGACCAAAACTGCCATTGCATTCGTCCCCACCCGTTGGCCGCCGAGATATTGAGCGACGGTCAAGCCTCGTCGACACTCCATAAACCTCATTCTGCACAATGCGCGTACATTTGGCAGGGCGACGCTGCTCCTTTAGTGGTTCTATTTCATTCAAGTATGACGGGACCGAACGACAAGCGGCACGGCCCGGAGACGTTCTGAGGTAAGGGTCCGATGAAGAAGATACGGAAAGCGGTGTTCCCCGTCGCAGGCCTCGGCACGCGATTTCTGCCGGCCACGAAGTCCATCCCCAAGGAGATGTTGACCGTGGTCGACCGGCCCGTGCTCCAGCACGTGGTCGACGAGGCGCGCGAAGCCGGCATCGAGCATTTCGTCTTCGTCACGGGGCGCAACAAGGCGGTGATCGAGGACCATTTCGATATGGCCTACGAGCTCGAGGACACGCTCAAGCGACGCGGCAAAGAGAAGGAATACCTGGCCATGATGGCCGATCTTCCGGCTGCCGGCGCCACGAGCTTCACCCGCCAGCAAGCGCCGCTCGGGCTCGGCCATGCCATCTGGTGCGCCCGCGACATCATCGGCGACGAACCCTTCGCGGTGCTGCTCCCCGACATGATCACCCTGCCCGGCAAGCGCGGGGGGCGCTGCCTCGCGCAATGTATCGAAACCTACGAGCGCCATGGCGGCAACGTCATCGCGGTCGAGGAAGTCCCGATGGATCAGACCGACCAGTACGGCATCGTGTCGATCGGAGCCGACAAGGGCGGCGAGTTCGAGATCACCGGCATGGTGGAGAAGCCGTCGAAGGGCACGGCACCCTCGACCTCGATGATCTCCGGCCGTTACATCCTGGACCCGTCCGTGTTCGAGGTGCTGGCCAAGGGAGAGAAGGGTGCCGGCGGCGAAATCCAACTCACCGACGCCATGAAGAAGATGCTGGGTTCCCAGCCCTTCCACGGCACCCGCTTCGACGGCTTCACCTACGACACCGGCTCGAAGCTCGGTTTCCTTGCCGCCAACGTGGCCTTCGCCATGACGCGGCCGGAACTCGCCGACGGCTTCCGGGCGGAGTTGAAGAGGATCGTCGGCACGCTCTGACGAGCGTCGGGCCTTTCCGGCTGTCTTTCAGTTCGCGCCGTCGCTACAATATAACAGCGACGCGCGGCCCCGGCCGGCGCCATCGGAGACCATCATGGACAAGATCCCCGTCACCGTGCTCACCGGCTACCTTGGGGCCGGCAAGACGACTCTGCTGAACCGCATTCTGACCGAGCCGCACGGCAAGAAATACGCCGTCATCGTCAACGAGTTCGGCGAGATCGGCATCGACAACGACCTCGTGGTGGGCGCCGACGAGGAAGTGTTCGAAATGAACAACGGCTGCATCTGCTGCACGGTGCGGGGCGATCTGATCCGCATCCTCGAAGGCCTGATGAAGCGCCGGGGCAAGTTCGACGCCATCATCGTCGAGACGACCGGCCTCGCCGACCCCGCTCCGGTGGCGCAGACCTTCTTCGTCGATCAGGAGGTCAAGGACACTGCCCGCCTCGACGCCGTGGTGACGGTGGCGGACGCCAAGTGGCTGAGCGAGCGTTTGAAGGACGCCCCCGAGGCCAAGAACCAGATCGCCTTCGCCGACGTCATCATCCTGAACAAGATCGATACGGTCGAGCCCGCGAAATTGCGTGAGGTCGAGGCGCGCATCCGGGCCATCAACCCCTATGCCAAGCTCCACAAGGCCGAACGCTGCCAGGTACCGCTCGAAGCCGTGCTCGAGCGCAATGCTTTCAATCTCGACCGGATTCTCGAGATCGAGCCCGAATTCCTGGTCGAGGACGATCATGATCATCACGATCACGATGGGCACGACCACGGCCACCATCATCACGGCGGCTTGAAGCATTATCACGACGAGGACATGCAGTCGGTCGCCATCGCGCACGACGGCGATGTCGACGCGCAGAAGTTCATGCCCTGGCTGAACGATCTCATTCAGCGCGAAGGCGGCAAGATCCTGCGCTCCAAAGGCATCCTGGCCTTCAAGGGCGAGCCCAAGCGCTTCGTCTTTCAGGGCGTCCACATGATGCTCGACGGCGACGTGCAGCGCGACTGGAAGCCCGACGAGAAGCGGCTCTCGAAGGTCGTGTTCATCGGCCGGGATCTGCCCGAACAGGCGATCCGCGAGGGCTTTCAGGCCTGCCTGGTCTGACGAGGATCGACTGAGGAAGCCCTCTACCGCTCATCCCGCACAGGCGGGGTGAGCGGAAGCACGGGATCGGCAGCCGGCTCGGTGCCGCTCAGCCCCGGTCGCGCAGCACGCGCGACTTTTCACGGTTCCAGTCGCGCTCCTTCTCTGTGGCGCGTTTGTCGTGGAGCTTCTTGCCGCGGCCGATGGCGAGCGTCAGCTTGGCCCTGCCCTTTTCGTTGAAATAGACCTTGAGCGGCACGAGCGTCATGCCTTCGCGCTGGATGCCCTGCGTGAGGCGGGCGATCTCGCGCGCCTTCATCAGAATCTTGCGGGGTCGTTTCGGCTCGTGGTTGAAGCGGTTGCCGTGGCCGTATTCCGGGATCGTGGCATTGATCAGGAACAGCTCGCCCTTCTCGGCCGAAGCATAGCTTTCCGCGATCGTCGCCTTGCCGGAGCGCAGGGATTTAACCTCCGTGCCGGTCAGCACGAGGCCCGCCTCGTAGACGTCGCCGATCTCGTAATCGTAGCGGGCCCGACGGTTATCGGACACGACCTTGTAGTTGCTGTCGTCCTTGGACAAAGTCGGACCCGTTCTCACTCAAGCTCGAAAGCGCTCACCACCGGCGCCGTCGCTGCACATCGAAATGCGACCCCTTCAGATGGCGTTCGGCGCCGAGGGATCAACGGGCGAGCGGTTCAGCCCCGCATGATCCCGGCATGCGCCATGGCCTGATCCATCTGGGCGCGCGCCGCCTCGGTGGCCGGTATCATCGGCAGGCGGAGCTCGTCGCGGATCTTGCCGAGGCGCGACAGAGCATATTTCGGGCAAGACGGGCTCGGTTCCGTGAACATGGCGGCATGGAGCGGCACGAGCCGATCCTGCAGTTCGAGCGCCGTGCGATAGTCGCCACCGAGCGCCGCCTCCTGCA
>JAYVMK010000614.1:0-6058 GCA_043758995.1 Lichenibacterium sp.
CCGAGGATCGCCAGCACGATGGCGGCCAGCCAAAGGCCGACCGGGCCGCCGATCTTCTGCGAGAGAAACTCGGCTCCGCCCCGGAGCAGACAGGCCAGCAGCGCCGCCGCGAAGATCAGGAGGACGATGTCGGCCATCCCCCAGCAGATGGCCACCACGATGCCGATGCCGAGAGTCCAGGCGAGGAGACGCGCGATCTGCTCGGTCGCCAGGGCCCTCCGGCGTTGCCATTCGAGGTCAGAGGCGGGGGGCGGCACCGGAACTGTCATTGATGGCTTCATTTCCGCCGGGCGAGGCCGGCTGTCGTCAGTCGAGGGCCGGATGGCGGATCATGCGGCTCCGCTCGAAGACCACGACCGCCAGGATGCCGAGCAGCAGCGGGATCACGAGATAAAGCAGACGGAAGACCAGAAGAGCCGCGATCACGTCCTCGCGGGGCGTATCCGGCAGGGCCGTGACGAAGACGAGTTCCAGGACGCCGAGCCCGCCCGGCGCATGGCTCAGAAGCGCTGCCGAGAAGGAGGCCAGGAACACGCCGAGCACGATGAAGAACCCGGGATTATGGTCGGTGGGCAACGCACACCAGATGATGCCGGCGGCTCCCATCAGCTCCAGAGGGCCGGCCAGCAGTTGTCGCAGGGCGATGTTGAAGCGCGGGTAGACCAGCTGAAACTTGCCGATCACGAAGGGCTTCATGTGCAGGGCGGCGCCGCCCACATAGAGCGCCACGAAGAGCAGCATGAGGCAGCCCACGAGGCGCGCCAGAAGCGGATCGAACTTGAAGAGTCGCTCCACGATATGCGGCTCGAAGACGAGCACGATGCCGCCCAGCAACACGGTTCCGAGCGCGAAGGTGAACGAGCAGAAGGCCACCAGAACGCCGACATCGGTGATCGTCAGGCCCTTGGTGGAATAGGCCCGGTAGCGCACCATGGCGCCCGAGAACATCGACATGCCGATGTTGTGGCTGAGCGCATAGGTGGTGAAGGACACCGCCGAGATGAACCGCCACGACAGTTTGAACCCGAGGTGGAACAGCGCGATCCGATCGTACCAGGCGAGCGCCACATAGGCCACCAGCGTCGAGAGAACCGCGAGGCCCCAGCGCGAGGCCGGGATAGCGGCGAAAGCCGCCTCCACATCCACGAGGGACAGACCGCGCAGTTCCCGGACCAGCAGCCAGAGCGACAGGACGACGGCGCCGATCCCGATCACCGGCCACAAGTAGTTCAGGTAGCGTTTCAAGACCGTCCCTTTGCCCCCGCGCCGCTGGAGGTCCCGCGGCGACGACGCCTTCTAGCTGAAATCCCACGGAGCGACGGCGAAAATCTCGGCTTTTGCGGGTTATCCGGCGCGAGGGGGAGATGCTGCCACAGGTTGCCCGATCGGGATGACGTCCGAATGAGGTGTCGGGGGGCAAACTCCCCGGTCAGAACGGCTTCACGACGACCAGGATCACGATGCCGATCAGCAGGACGGTCGGGATCTCGTTCACGACGCGAAAATAAGTCGGCGACTTGGTATTGGCGTCCCCGGCGAAGCGACGGACATTGGCGGCCAGGATGCCATGCACGCCCGACAGCAGCACGACGAGGAGCAGCTTGCCGTGGAGCCAGTGCTCGCGGAAGGCGCCTTCCTCGTAGGCCAGCCAGGGTCCGGTGATCCAGACGGCGAACAGGGCCGGGGTGACGATGCCACGGAGCAGGCGGCGCTCCATGATCTTGAACGTTTCCGACTGCGGCGTGCCGGCCCCGACGCTCGCGTGATAGACCATCAACCGCGGCAGGTAGAGCATCCCCACCATCCAGGCGATGATGGAGAGGATGTGGGCGGCCTTGAGCCAGAGAATGTAGTCCTGCATGCGGGCGTCCTGCTCGGGTCGATGGTTGTGATTGAGGGACGGCCCCCTCGGATCCGAGCGAGCAACCCTCGCCGGCCTCGGTTGGATCCGGGCTAAGCTTCAGCCCGCAGCCGGGCCACGAGCTGTTCGACATGCGGGATCGGCGTGTCGGGGGTGATGCCGTGGCCGAGGTTGAAGACGTGCGGGCGGGTCCGGAAGGCGGCGCGGATATCGTCCACCGCCTCGTCGAGCGCCCTGCCCCCGGCGATCAGGGCCTTGGGGTCGAGATTGCCCTGCACCGGGAAGCCGGGCGCCAGGACCTGGTCGGCCCAGTGCGGGTCGACCACGATGTCGAGCCCCAGCGCCGTCACACCTGACGTTGCCGCTCGCAGCAACTGCCCGCCCGACACGCGGGGGAAGCCGATGATGCGGGCACCCGGTTGTCGCGCCCGGACACCCGCGACGAGCCTCTCGATAGGGCCTTGCGACCAACGCTCGTACTCGAGCCGCGGGAGAACCCCGGCCCAGCTGTCGAAGATCATCACGGCGTCGGCGCCGGCGGCCAGCTGGGCCGACAGGTAGATCACCGAGGCATCGACGATCTTTTCAATGAGCTGCGCGAAGAGCTCCGGATCCCGATAGGCGAGTTCGCGGGCCGGGCCCTGGTCCGGCGTGCCGGCTCCCGCCACCATGTAGCTCGCCACCGTGAAGGGAGCCCCGCAGAAGCCGATCAGCGCGGTCTCGCGATCGAGGGAGCCCCGGACGCGTTCGACGGTCTCCAGCACCGGCGCAAGCCGCGCCATGTCGATCTCGTCATGCAAGGCCGCGAGCTCGGAAGCCGTGGTGACGGGCTGCAGTTTCGGGCCGTGACCGCTTTCGAAGGCGGTCGGCAGGCCCAGCGCGTCCGGGACGACGAGAATGTCGGAAAACAGGATCGCGGCATCGAAGCCGAAGCGTCGGATCGGCTGCAGTGTCACCTCGGCGGCGAGCTTCGGGTTGTAGCAGAGCTCGAGGAAGGTCGGTGTCGTGGCACGGATCTCCCTGTATTCCGGGAGATAGCGGCCGGCCTGCCGCATCAGCCAGACGGGTGGCCGAGACGCGATCTCGCCGTCCAGGACGCGCAGGAACAGGGATGGCTCTCCCAGGCTATCACCGGTGTCGGAAGGGCGGTGGATCGGATCTTCCAAAAGAGAATCCTTTTAGAATCTTTGATTGTCTGAGTCTGCTTGAGGGCCGGATTACCGTGGTCCCGGGGCGGACACAACCTGTCCCGGGCCGGCGCGTCCCGGGCGAGAGTCAAGCTGGGTTCGGTGACGCCCGGTATGGTTCCGGATTCTTACGTTGCGGCAGTGTCTTGAGGCTTGTCGGGGTGGGCACGCTGCAGACTTGTCCCCGCAATCCCCCCTTTCGACAGAGGCGGGCCCTGAAACACTCCCGTGAAACTGCATTGTGGGTGGAATCCCGCGTCATCCACAGGGCTCCGTGTCGGGGGACAGGTTCGCGGGCTTCGTCCACAGGGCCGAGCCGCATCCCGGGACAAAGCCCATGCGACGGCGGTTTCGCCAACATTCCGATCGGCTTGGCTGCTCTCGTGTCAGGGGGACACGTGGGTCTCGCAGGCTCGTTCGCGCAAAGCGTGATAAGGCCGGAGCGAGCGCATCGCACCGATCGGACGCCCGCATGGGACGGCACTACTTTCACCTCCACCTCATCTCGGATTCGACCGGCGAAACGCTGATCGCGGCGAGCCGCGCTGTGGCGGCGCAATATCAGGAGGTGTCGTCGATCGAGCACGTGTATCCGCTGATCCGGTCTCGCGCTCAGCTCGACCGCGCCATCGCCGAGATCGAGGCTGCGCCCGGTATCGTGCTCTTCACGCTGGTCGACCAGGAGCTCAGCCATCGGCTGGAGGAGGCCTGCCGCGAGTCGGGCTCGCCCTGCCTCTCGGTGCTGCAGCCCATCGTATCGCTCTTCGGCTCCTATCTCGGCACGGCCTCGACGGCGCGGCCGGGAGCCCAGCACGTGCTCAATGCCGATTACTTCAAGCGCATCGACGCGCTGAACTACACGATGATGCACGACGACGGGCAGACCGCCGAGGGCTACGAGGAAGCCGATGTCCTGCTTCTCGGCGTCAGCCGGACCTCGAAGACACCGACCAGCATCTATCTCGCCAATCGCGGCGTGCGCACCGCCAATATCCCGCTCGTGCCGGGCGTACCGCTGCCGCCGGGCATTCCGGAGCTTCGCAACCCGCTCGTGGTCGGGCTCCTGGCCTCGCCCGAGCGCATCGTTCAGATCCGGCAGAACCGGCTCCTGTCGCTGAACGCCGCCGATCAGGCGACCTCCTATGTGGACCGGATGGCGGTGTCCGAGGAGATTGCCAGTGCCCGCCGGCTTTTCGCCCAGCACGGCTGGCCCACCATCGACGTCACGCGGCGCTCGATCGAGGAAACGGCAGCGACCATCATCGACCTGCACAAAGCGCATCGCATGAAGTTCATCACGCAGGCTTGACGTTGCCGGTCGGGACCGAGGTGTTCGGTCATGTCGCAGGCTCCGCATGGCTGCCCGCCGCTCGAACGCCTTGTCGCTCCACCGGGGCACGCCCAACTCGTCCGCAACGGTCTCACGCTCGTCGGCAAGCCTGAGACCGGATGAGACGTCCAGCTTGCCGCCGGGACCCTTCGCGTGATCCTCTCCTCACTCCTCGCCGCCGAGGCTCGGCCACGAACCGGCCCGTCGCTGCGTCCCGTTTCGGCACCTCCGGCCTATCCCGCCATGGTGCCTTTGTTCGCCTCGGCCATGCCGGCCTTCCGCGATCTGTTGAAAGCGGTCGACCGCTATGGCGACGATATCGGCCGGATCGCGCGCGGCCGCGGCGGTCTTGTCGGGGAGCGGCCGGCGCGCTTCGAACAGGAGTGGTTTCCGCGGCTCGATGCCGTCGCCGCCTACACGCTGGTGCGCGAGACCCGGCCGCGGCGCATCCTCGAGATCGGATGCGGACATTCGTCCCGCTTCATGGCCCAGGCTATCGCCGACGGCGATCTCGCCACGCGGCTGACCTGCGTCGATCCCCGCCCGCGCGCCCCCTTGGCGGGGTTGCCGCTGCGCCACCTCGTGCGGGCCTTCGGCGACGCCGATGTCGAGGCGGCGGCGAGCTTCGAGCCCGGCGACATCCTGTTCGTCGATTCGAGCCATGTCATCGCGCCCGGCAACGAGGTCGATCGGGTCCTGCTCGACGTGCTGCCGCGGCTCCCGGCCGGTGCGCTGGTGCATTTCCACGACATCTTCCTGCCTGACGAATATCCGCCGGACTGGTCGCGCCGCCGCTACAATGAGCAGACCGCCGTCGGTGCGCTCTTGGCCGGTGGCGGGTACGATATCCTGTTCGCCAGCCGCTATGTCGCGACCCGGACCGGCCTTCTCGCCGGGACGTTGATCGAGGAACTGCCCCTCGCCTCGAACGTCCCCGAGGGCAGTTTGTGGTTGCGCAAGCGTGCGCCAGCTTTGACCTGAGCCGCCGAATCGGGCTTCGCGCCCGGGGTTGCGCCTCCACGGCGGAACTGTCATTGTTTCGTCGCTCGCCAAGCGCTGCGGGAGAGACTTCGGACCGGTGACGGATTCGAGGCGCCGACGGAGCAACCGCCCCGGAAACTCTCAGGCAAAAGGACCACGGCGCGAGAGCACTCTGGAGAGAGGCGCGGGGAAGTCCCATCGCGTCCGCCGAAGGGGAAGCCGTCCGGAAACCGGCCGGTCAATCTCTCAGGTACCCGTGACAGAGAGGGGTCAGGACCAAGAGGCCGCCATGCGGCCCGGATCCTGCACCGCCATGCTGTCTCGAGGTGTCTCCATGAACCATATCGCCGTCATCGGCGCCGGCATCACCGGCATCACCACCGCTTATGCGCTGCTCGACCGCGGCTTCTCCGTGACGGTCTTCGACCGCCAGCGCTACGCCGCGATGGAAACCTCCTTCGCCAATGGCGGCCAGCTCTCGGCCAGCAACGCCGAAGTGTGGAACTCCTGGCCGACCGTGTTCAAGGGCCTGAAGTGGCTGGCGAAACGCGATGCGCCGCTCAGCCTGAATCTCCGTCCGTCCTGGCACAAATATTCCTGGCTGGCCGAGTTCGTCGCCAACATTCCGCATTACGAGGCCAATACGGTCGCCACCACCAAGCTCGCCATCCAGGCGCGGCAGCGGCTCTTCGACCTCGC
>JAYVMK010000615.1:0-18126 GCA_043758995.1 Lichenibacterium sp.
GGAAGCCAAGGGCGTAATCGCGAACTATGTCGAGGCGCTCACCACAGCAGCGCCACCGCGGGTGGTTGCGCTCTCGTCGATGGGTGCGAACAGAACCAGTGGGCTTGGAATGATCACGGGGCTGTCGCTGCTGGAACAGAGCTTTCGTGGTTTCGCACCGCCGATGGCTTTCGTGCGCGCCGGCGGGTTCTTCGAAAACTTCCTTTACGGCCTGCACGCGGCCCGCGGCGGCACGCTGCCCGTCTACTATAACCCGACCAACCGAAAATCCACGATGGTCGCGACGATCGACGTCGGCGCGGAGGTCGCAACGCTCTTGAGCGGGCCAGCATGGACGGGGCAGCGCGTCATCGAACTCGGTTCGATGTTCAGTGCGGATGAAGTGGCCAAGCAATTGGGTGAGGTTCTAAACGTCGAGGTGAAAGCCTTTGCGGTCCCGCGTGCTGCGTGGGCGGAAGCGTTCGAGCAATTCGGCATCCCGAAGGGCCACACTGGACCCGCCGAAGAAATGTTTGAGGCCGTCAATGCGGGCTGGATGGATCTCGGTACCCCGGGCACGGAGCACGTCGTTGGAACGACGCTTCCCCGTGACGTGTTTGCGGCTGCCACAAGACCGTGACGGCGTGATCCATGATCAAATCGGCGAGGGCGACAAGGCGACGACGCGCAGGACCATTCCGGCCGGCATGCCGGCCCTCTGCTCGGCGTCGGCGCCACGAACAGACAGGGCAGCATCGAGGTCATTGACACCGTGCGGGTCGAGGATGGCCGCTAAGCGGAGCACTCGGCGATCAACGACCTTTCAGCAGTGCTCGCCAGCCTGAACTAGGCGTAACTCTTCCGGCAGGAGATAGACGGCAGTGTTCGACGACGAAGTCGACCGCTTGGCGGATGATCTGCGGCGAAGCATCGGCCGCTTCGTTCGGGCGATCCGTCAGGCCTGGGGATGACCGCTCGGACCGCATCGATGGATTGCCAAACCGCTCGCCTCACTCGAAGACCGCGGCGATCATCGTCGCCGTGCAACGGCATGTGATCAACAGGAATGCATCAGTCGGACCAGAGGGTTCGTGCCTCCACGAAGGCCTCGACAAGCTCACGGATCGCCGGGGGGACGAACCGGCTTGCCGGTAGGACGGCCTGGATCGGCACGGGCGCAGGCCTGAAGGCTGCGAGCACCTCGACCAAATCCCCCGACCGCAGCAGGTCGGCCACTTGGTACCGGAGCGCCGAGACGAGACCCAGGCCGGCCTCGGCATGCGCAATGACGGCTTCCGCGTCGTCACTGTAAAGCACGGGCTCGACCCGGATGTGGACGGTCTCGCCACCGGCGGCGAAGGACCATCGTCGACGCGGAACGACGCCATCGAATCCGATCAGGCGATGAGACCCGAGGTCCTCTGGACGCGTCGGCGACCCTTCCCGGGCGAGGTAGGTCGGACTTGCCAACACGACCACGCCCGTAGTGCCAAGTCCGTGTAGATGAAGGTCCGAGTCAGGCTGGTGGCCGATCCTGATCGCAAGATCGACCCCTTCATCGATCAGCCTGACTCGGTCGTTGCCCAGGGTGATCTCGACAGGCACCTCCGGGTGACGGGACATGAACGTCGGGATGATCTTGGCGGCGAAACGGCGGCCAAAGACGAGCGGCATCGCCAGACGCAAGACCCTGCTCGGCGCCGCACCCTCCGCGCGTGCCGCGTCTTCTGCCCCGGTGACCCGCTCGATCGCCTCTCGGGCGATCGGAAGGTAAGCCTCGCCAGCGCGCGTCAAGCGCACACTGCGCGTATTGCGATGGAAAAGCTGGACGCCAACGGCCTTCTCGAGCGAGGCGACGGCGCGTGTCGCGGCCGAAGCCGACACGCCAAGTCGTCGCGCACCTGCGGAGAACCCGCCCGCCTCCGTTACAGCAACGAGGATGCGCATGGCGTCGAGGCGGTCTGTGATGGCCTTTCTCACTATTTCGTCGTTTGGCGCAGCAGTCCTTTGCGCGCTGGCCAGCTTATCGCCCGCCAGCACCTTGCCCACAATGCTTCGGCAATGAGACGCAACATGACACCACCCATCATCCTGGCGGCCGCGACGGCGCTGACGCTCGGGCAAGCTGCACCGCAGCCACTCCCGTCGGTATCGTCGACGACCACCTATCATCGCGTCGACGTCGATGGCGTTGGGATCTTCTACCGCGAAGCCGGTCCTCGCGAGGCGCCGACGGTGCTCCTGCTACACGGCTATCCGTCGTCCTCGCGGCAGTACAATGCTCTGCTGCCGCTTCTGGCCGATCGCTATCACGTGATCGCGCCAGACTACCCTGGCTTCGGTCAGAGCGACGCACCACCGCCCTCACGTTACGCCTACACTTTCGACCACCTCGCCCAGACGATGGACGAGCTGGTCGAGCGGCTCGGGATCGGACGCCACGTACTGTTTCTGCAGGACTACGGTGGTCCGGTCGGCTTCCGCATGGCCTTGGCTCATCCCGAGCGCGTGAGCGCGATCGTCATCCAGAACGCCAACGCCTATGCGGAGGGCCTCGGCGCCAAGTGGAAGGGAATCGCCCATTACTGGGCCAATCCCGCGGCGCATCCCGAAGTGGTCGCTACCTTCATGTCGCTAGAGGCTGCGAAGAAGCGGCACATTGGCGACAGCCCGAACCCAGAGCGCTTCAACCCCGATACCTGGACGGACGAGTACGCGATTCTGTCACGCCCCGCCGAGCGGGAGATCCAGACGGCCTTGTTGCTCGACTACCGTACCAACGTCGCATCCTACCCGGCATGGCAGGCCTGGTTGCGCGCCCACCAACCGCCAATGCTCGTCATGTGGGGTCGCTATGATCCCTCGTTCATCGTCCCCGGCGCTGAGGGCTACAAGCGCGACGTGCCCAGCGCCGAGTTGCACGTTCTCGAAGCGGGTCACTTCGCACTGGACGAAGCGACCGACGCTGTGGCCCGGCTCACGCGCGACTTCCTCGAACGCCACCTCCCGCCGCCACGTCCGATCGAAGGCTTTCAAAGGTAGGCCGCCAAGTTTCGCGAACGCATTGCTGCGGGACGGACGGGGCACCCCGTTCGGTTTATCGAACAGCTATGAGCGTCTGCTTCCGCGAGTCCTTTGCTCGTCAGCGGCCGGTCCGCTCCCCACCCACTTCTGCTGTACGGCTCGAGTCGACCCAACCACGAACTCGGAGATTCATTCGGCTTGCTCCGAAGCAGACGTTCATGTGCAGGCGACAATGCCTCTGAATGAAACGACTGCCGTCAGTAGTTGAACCCAGGCCTACGGTGGTCCTGTTCGACAGCAATGGAGATGCCGATCGCCCGCTTCACGGCTGCCGTCATCAGGTCGATGCTCATCGATGGCATCTCGACGAAGGGGTAGATCTGCTTCGCAACGTACGATGGATGCGCGGGAACGTGGATGAAACCCGCACGCGTCGCCATCCGCTTTTCTGCGATCAAGTGAAGAACCGTGTACATCATCTGGTTGCAGAGATAGGTCGATGGCGAGTTCGACACTTTGGCGGGGATGCCGGCGGCCCGAAGCTCGTCGGCAATGGTCTTCACCGGCAGGGTGGCCATGTGGCCCGCCGGGCCACCCTCGAAGACCGGATGACCGCCATGCTGGGCTCCGACGTTGTCGGCGATCGGGAAGTCCATGACATTGGCGGCGATGCGCTCGACCGCGACGACGGACAGGCCGGGCGCCACACCGAGGCTGATCCAGATGTCCGGCCTGATCTCGTCGAGCTTGGCGCTGGTGAGGGCGGCCAGCTTGTCGGAATCGACCGGTATGCGAATGGTCGTGAGTTCGCCCTCGATGTCGTTGGCTGCGCGTAGCTGCGCCAGCACGTCGAGCGTCGGGTTCTCGGTGCCATGCGCGAAGGGCTCGAACCCGGTCACGACGATCTTTAGTAGCTTGGGCATGGCGATCCTCAGCGCGCGTCCGGTTCGTTGAGATAACAGGCCGCTTGGTGGCCTAGTGTGACGTCGATCAGCGCGGGGCGTCGCTTGTCGCAGGGGTCGAACCGCTTCGGGCAGCGCGGCTCGAACGGACAGGCGCCCGGCTTGACGGCGCCAACGGCGTCGCCATCGATCTGTCCGAGGTCGGAGACCCGCATGCGGCGTGGATCGGCGATCGGGATCGCGCGCAGCAGCGCGGCCGTATATGGATGGCGCGGCGCGCGACAGACACTCTCGGCAGGCCCGATCTCGACGATCTGGCCGAGGTACATCACCGCGATCCGGTCGCAGATACGCTTGATGACCCCGAGATCGTGCGAAATGAAGATGTAGGACAACCCGAACTGCTGTTGCAGGTCGAGGATCAGGCGCAGGATCTGAGCACGGATCGAGACGTCGAGCGCCGAGACAGCCTCGTCGAAGACGATAATCTCCGGCTGCAGTATCAGGGCGCGCGCGATTGCGATCCGCTGACACTGGCCGCCTGAAAACTCGTGCGGGTAACGATCTTCGTGCTCGGGCCGCAGTCCCACGAGTCGGAGCAGGCGACCGGCCTCGGTCCGTCGAAGGGCGACGTCGCCGAGACCCTGCAGCCGCATCGGTTCGGCGATATTGGCTCCGATGGTCATGCGCGGGTTGAGGGACGACAAGGCATCCTGGAACACGACCTGGATGCGTCGCCGCAACTCCCGCTTGCGGCCTTCCGGCGCATGGGTAAAGTCGATCCCCGCGATGCGAACCTGTCCGGCGTCCGGGTCGAGCAGAGACAGGATCAGGCGCGACAGGGTCGACTTACCGCATCCGCTCTCGCCGACGAGGCCCAGCGTTTCGCCACGGCGGAGCGTGAAGCCGACATCGGCGACCGCCCTGATGCCGGGGGCACGCCCGCGACGACCCCCGAAGCTCTTCGAGAGTCCGAGGACTTCGAGCAGGGTGTCGGGCGCGGGCGTCGTCGCGGTCGACGGATCAGCCATGCGCCCCTCCCTGCTCGACGAGGATGCAGGCAGCTTCATGGGCGGCCGAAATCGTCCGCAGCGGCTGGTCCAATATGCGACACACCTCCTGGACGGCCGGACAGCGCGGCGCGAAGCGGCATCCGACCGGGGGGTTCCATAGATCCGGGGCACTGCCGCCGATGGGCTCCAGGGGCACGCTCCTGTCGTCCTCGATGCCCGCCACGCAGGCCAGGAGCGCCTTGGTGTAGGGATGGCGCGGGTCGTGAAACAGGGTATCGACGTCGGCCCGCTCGACGATGCGGCCCGCGTACATAACCAGGACCTCGTCCGCCATGCTGGCCACGACCCCGAGGTCGTGCGTGATGAGAAGCAGCGACGCCCCCATGGCGCGCTGCAGATCGTGCAGAAGGCGCAGGATCTTGGCCTGCACGGTCACGTCCAGGGCCGTCGTGGGTTCGTCCGCGATGATGACGCTGGGCGAACAGCTGATCGCCGCGGCGATCAGCACCCGCTGCCGCATGCCGCCGCTGAAATGATGCGGATATTCCCGAATGCGCCGCGCCGCATCGGTCACGCCGACGCGCGTCAGGAGCTCGATTGCGGCGCGGTGGGCGTCGGCGCGGGACATCGGTCGATGGGCCTGCAACGTCTCGACGATCTGCTGCCCGATCGTCAAGGCCGGGTTCAGCGAGGTCAGCGGGTCCTGGAAGATCATGCCGATGGCGGCGCCGCGCACCTGCTCCATCTCGCTTTCGCTGAGGCCGAGCAGGTCGCGGCCCGCGAGCGTCACCGAGCCGCCGATGATGCGGCCTGGCTTGTCGATGAGCCGCATCAGCGAAAGCGCGGTAGCGGATTTTCCGCATCCGGATTCGCCCACCAGAGCGGTGGTGCGTCCCGGCAGCAGCGTGAAGGAGACGTCGTCGACCACGGTGGCGCCGGCGCTGTCGCTGCCGAAGCGGGTGCGCAGGTTCGTGACCGCGAGGCTGGCCGGCGCGCTCATCGCCGGATCGTCCGCGGATCGAGCGCGTCGCGAATGCCGTCGCCGAGGAAGTTGAAGGCCAGAGACACGAGAAGGATGGCGCAGCCGGGCAGGATCGTGACATGCGGTGCTCGGCGCAGGACGACCCTGCCTTCCGCCACCATGGCGCCCCAGTCGGCGGTCGGCGGCTGCACGCCGAGGCCGAGGAAACTGAGGCCGGAGCCGACCACGATCATCAGCCCCATTAGGGTCGTGGCATAGACCACGACGGGGGAGAAGACGTTGGGCAACACGTAGCGGAGCATGATGGCGAGCCGGGTCCCACCAGCCGCGCGCGCCGCCTCGATGAAGGGCATCGGGACCACCCCTTCCGTCGCGGTGCGGGCCAGGCGAGCGAAATAAGGGATCAACACGACCGTGATGGCAATGATCTCGGTCAGAACGCCCGGCCGCATGGAGCCCGCGATCGCGATGGCGAGCAGCACCATCGGAAAGGCGAACACCACGTCGAGGCAACGCATGATGATCTGATCGACGAGGCCGCGCCAGTATCCCGCCATGAGGCCCAGCCCGAGTCCGATCATGCCGGCGATAACGGTCGGCACGACACCGATCAACAGCGAGACGCGACCGCCGAAGAGAAGACGGGCCAGCATGTCGCGCCCCTGCTGATCCGTCCCGAGCAGGTGTCCTGCGGTGCCCATCGGCGCGTAACGGGCGAGGTTGTCGGCATCGTCCGGGCCGACCCCGGCCAGGATCGGCGCCATGACGACGGCCAGGCCGACGGCGGCGAGCAGGGCCGCCGATACCAGGGCGCCACGGTCCCGCGCGAAGGATTTTAAGCGCCAGAGCGGCACTCGGGACGCGCCGCAATCGGCCCGTGCTGGGTCGATCGAGGTCGAGGTTTGGAGGCTGCTCATGCTTCGCGCAATCGAGGATCAAGGGCCGCGTTGATCAGATCGACGGCGATGTTGGCCAGCACGAAGGCCAGCGCGATCAACAATGTCGTAGCCTGGATGACGGGAAGATCCCGCGCCGTGATGCTGTCGTAGAGTAAGGCCCCGAGCCCGGGCCAGGCGAAGACGACCTCGGTCAACAGCGCTCCCCCGAGAAGATAGCCGAGCTGGAGGCCCGTGATGGTCACGATCGGAGGGAGCGCGTTCAGGATGACGTGGCGGCGGATCAGCGTGGCGCGACTGAGCCCTTTGGCGCGGGCCACCCGGACGTGCGACTTTCCCATTGCGTCGATGACGCTGGATCTCACGATGCGCGCCATGATGGCGGCGGGACCGAGCGCCGTCGTCACGGCCGGAAGAACCAGGTGACGCAGCACGTCCAGCCAGCCGCCGTTGCCCGCCATATCCTGCATGCCGGACACCGGGAGCCAGCGCAATTGGATGGCGAAGAGCAGCACCAGGATCAGGCCGAGCCAGAACGGCGGCGCGCTGCCGGCCAGCAGGGCCAGCGACATACTCAGGCGATCGAACAGCGAATGCGACCGCAATGCCGCGAAGAGGCCGACGGCGTAGCCCATCGCCACCGCCAGCATGAGACTGCCGCAGGTGAGGATCAAGGTGTTCAAGAACCGCGGCATCACCAGGGTGGCGACGGGAAGCTGCGTCGCGATGGACGTGCCGAAATTTCCCGACAGCGTGCGGGCGAGCCAGACGAGATATTGCAGCACCAGCGGCTGGTCGAGCCCCAGCGTGTGCCGAAGCTCGATCCTGGCCGCCTCCGACGCCTGGGGCCCGAGCAGGACCGTAGCGGCATCACCGGGTGCCAGCTGTATCAGCATGAAGATCACGATCGACACGCCGAAGATCACCGGAACGACTCCGGCGAGCCGCCGCGCCAGGAAGGCACCCATCCGGTCCGCGCCCGCTACTCGACCGAGACGGTCGACAGATCGAACCAGTCCTCCGGCGGGTTGACGAAACCCTTCACCTTGGACGACAGCAAGATCGGCTCGAGATCGTCGTCGATCGGCACGAACGCGGCATCATCGGTGATGATGCGGTTGGCCTTCTGGTAGATGTCCTTGGCGGCCGCCGGATCGCGCGTCACGATGGCCTGATCGAGCAGTCTGTCGACCTCGGGATTGCAGTAATAGCCCGAGTTGATGCCGCCGGGCGGCGCGGAATCGCAGCGGCTGACGACGCCGATCCAGGCCGGCGTCGACATGCCCCAGCCGATCTCGTTCATGGCGACGTCGGGAGACATGCCGCCGGCCCATTTGCCGAGATAGGTGACCCACTCGTATTTCCGCAGTTCGACGTCGATGCCGACCTTCTTGAGATCCCGCTGGATCCAGGTCTCGACGAGCTCGCCGGTTCCGTATTGCGGCAGTTCGAACACGAGTTTGAGCTCCTTGACGCCTGCCTCGGCCAGCAGTTTCCTGGCGCCGTCCGGGTCGTAAGCGGAACTCTTGAAATTCGGATCGTAGGCATCGGTGCCGGGCGACAGCATGCCGACCTCAGGCCGACCCGTGCCGTGCATGATCTCCTTGGTGATGCCCGCCCGGTCGATCGCCATGTTGATGGCCTTGCGGACACGCACGTCCTGCAGGGCCGGGTTCTTGAAGTTCAGGTGCATGTAATTGATGTAGGGTGCATTTTTGTTCGTCGACAGGACGAATCCTTCTCCCGTCAATCGTTCGATCTCGTCCCACGGTGGGGTAGTGATCATCTGGACTTCGTCGTTCTCAAGCGCGTTGACGCGCGTCGCCGGGTCCTGCAGGGGACGGAAGATGACGCGGTCGAGCTTGGCCTTGACGCCCCAATAGGCGTCGTTCCGCTCGATCACGGTCTTGACGCCCTGATCGCGCCCGACGAAGCGAAAGGGGCCGGTCCCGACAGGATGCAAGGCGACCCCGTCGTTGCCGAACTGCTTCACCGACGCCGGGCTGATCATCAGCGGCTGGCCATAGCTCTGCAGGCCCTGCCGAAGCCATTGATAGTTCGGAGCCGTAAGCGTGATCTTGACCGTCATCGGGTCGATCACATCGACGCTTTTGATCCATTTGGTGAAGGCGATCACGAAGGCCTTGGCCTTCTTGTAGAAATCCGGAGAGCTTTCATTCCAGAAACGGTCGAAATTGAACTTTACGGCTGCCGCGTCGAAGGGCGTTCCGTCGTGGAACTTTACCCCCTGGCGCAGGTGGAAGGTATAGACAAGACCGTCATTAGAAATGTCCCAGGACGTCGCGAGGCCGGGGACGATCGGCGGCGTCGGCGCGTCGGGCTTGGTTAGATCCTCTTTCACCAATCCTTCGAAGATCTGGTAGGTGATCTGATAGGTGCTCCAACCGCCCGTCGCATGTGGGTCGAGCGTATCGGTTTCGGCTGGCATGCCCCAGATCAGGGTTCCGGCGGCCACGGCACGTTCCGCACCGAGAAAAGGCGAGGCGAGTGCCGTCGCGGTGACGGCGAGCGACAGAGTAATTCGACGTAGACCCAAGACGCTCTCCACATTTTTCTGGGCAGCTATACCACTTCCATCCCCGCGCTCTTTGCAGGAAGTGTGCCGCGCGGCATGTGATGCCAGACCTTTTAGGCGTGACATACCGTGCATCCGGCCTCGCAACCTGCGGCGATCTCGGTCGAAAGGTCCTGTTCGGCGATGGACTCGGGCGGCTCCGGAGAGGTGCACCGGCGATGATCATCGTGGGGCAACGCCGTCTTGGCGGCGCCTGTCAGCAGCCGCTCGCCGCGATGATCGTCTCAAGTGGCGAGGATAGCGAAGGCGCGCACGGGTGATCCCGAGCCGCCCTTGAATTTCAGCGGCACCCCGAAGAACTGGACTTCACCCTCGCCCAGGAGCTGGTCAAGGTTCACGAGCCATTCCCAGTGGCTGATGCCGAGGTCGCGGCAGAGCCGGTGCTGGGCGAACAGGTCCTCGGTCGGCCGATCCGTCGACGGCCCCTCGACCCCGTGCATCCTGGAGCCCCGCGCGTGCAGCCAGCGCGTCGCCTCGATGGTGAGAAGCGGGTTTTTCCAGACCGAGTCGACCGACGGATAGTGCCGGGCATGGAAGCCGGTGCAGAGCAGTACGATGTGGCCGTCCACCGTAACGCCGCTCGTGGCCTCTGCCCGGTCCATGTCGTCGGCGGTGATCTCGCCGAGATCCGGAATGTGCCGCAGGTCGAAACACACGGCCTTGCCGAAGAACAGGTCGAGCGGCATCTCGTCGATCGAGGCGCCTTTTGGTCCAACGTGGCGGAAGGCGTCGACATGGGTGCCGACATGGTCGAGCATGGCGATGAAGTTCGTCTGGAACGTCATCGCGTCGCCCGGCACGCCGAGGCCGAGCGCCTTCGAGCTTTCGTGACTGAGATGCGTCGTGATGACGGGACGCTGGAAGAGCTTGTGGGCCGGCATGTTGTCTTCGAGCGCGACGCTGAGATCGATCACACGTGCAGGCATGGTTGTCTCCTCTTGCAGATCGGCGCCGCTCGCCGGTCAGACCGGGGTGAGGTAGGGGGCGAGGCTCGCCGGGTGATCGATGATGGCGACGATCTTGAGTTGGGCGATGCTCCGCCCGCAGGCGGCCGCCAGATGGTCCCGCCACCAGGCGGCCGCGGCATCGACCGAGCCGTTGAGCAGCAGGTCGATCGCGATCCGCAGTTCCGACAGAGCAGCCTCGTCATGGGGGAGGCCGAGCGCATCGAGCGCCGCGCTGGCGGCGCTGAGCGGCGTGAGGTTCTGCCGGATACCCTCGGCCAGGATGGGATTCGGCGTGCCGAGGATGCAAAGCGCCACGAAGTCCTCGAAGAGTGACACGGTCGCCGGGGCCGAGCGACCCGCCTCCTCCGAATTCGAGGCGCGGTCGCGCAGAGCGAGCAGGCGCGTCCGGTCGAGCCCGGGGCCTGCCGCCGTCAAAGCGGCCGGCTCGAGGATCATGCGCAGAGCATAGCGGTCCTTGATGGTCTGGGCCGTGAGGGGGCCGGCGACCCATCGGGAATTCTGGGTCCTGCGCAGGAGCCCGCGCTCCTGCAGTCGTCCGAGAACGTCGCGGATCACGGTGCGGCTAACGCCGTAATGTGCCGCCAGTTCCGCTTCAACGATGCGGAACTCACCGAAGATCAGGCAAGTCGACACGGCGGCCTCCACTTCGGTGGCGATCCGCTCCCAGGCGCCGCGCTGCTGCAGCGCTTCGTCGGCCTCCTCCGCCACGAGAAGGCCGAGGTCGCGCAGGTGGGCCCGGATCGGCGTCAACCCGCCGTCGCGAGGCCCGACCAGCATGCCGCCAGCCTCGGAGCGATGGACGAGATCGTCCTTCTCCAGGCCTCGCAGGGCTCGCTGGACGGGAGCGCGGCTCGTCTGGAGCAGCGTCGCGAGCGTCGCTTCCTTGAGAAGCAGGCCCGGTGGAAAGTGACCGCGCGCGATGTTGCTCCGGAGGATCCGGCCGACTAATTCGTGCCGCTTCTCGAGGCGGGAATCGGCGCGCTCCTCCGTCCGCGGATCCGGCTTCCGCAGACCGGTCGGCTCTCCGGTGCCCGAGGTCACTTGGTGTCGCTTGTGTACCATCGGCAGCGAGCCTAGATCCGCACGGGCCGAATTCGCAAGTGCGGAAGCCCGATCGCGCCTTCGAACACTGCTTAAATCCTGTGCCGTTCGCGCCTACAAACTGCTCTTGCGCACAAAAGGCATTGATCCTAGCCTCCGGTGTCGACCGAGCGACGTCCATCGCCACCCGAGGAGGCGAGGTTTTGCGATCAGCGCCCATTCCCACAGACTCGGCCGGCGGGGTCCCGATCCTGCGCCTCGAGGGCGTGAGCAAGCGCTACGGCGACCGGCTGGCCCTCGACGGGATCGAGCTCGATGTGGCCGATGACAAATATGTGTCGCTGCTCGGCGCCAGCGGTTCGGGCAAGACCGTGCTGTTGCGCGCCATCGCGGGCTTTGAGACACTCGACGGCGGCACGATCGCGCTTCGCGGCGAACCGCTGAACGGTCGGCCGGCGCACCTGCGCAACATTGGCTTCGTCTTCCAGAACTTCGCGCTGTTTCCCCATCTCTCCGTCCAGCAGAACATCGCCTTCGGCCTGGAGAACCGTGCCGATGACCGACCCTCGGCCCGCATCGTCGCCGAGCGGGTCCGCGCCATGGTGGATCTGGTCGGTCTGTCGGGGCTCGAATCCCGCGCCGTCACAGCCATTTCGGGCGGGCAGCGCCAGCGCGTCGCCCTGGCCCGAACGCTGGTAGCGGAGCCGACCCTCGTGCTGCTCGACGAGCCGCTCGGGGCACTCGATGCCAACCTGCGCGCCCGCATGTGCGGCGAGCTTCGCCGCATCCGGGAGCGGCTCGGGGTGACGTTCCTGCACGTCACCGGCAGCGAAACCGAGGCGCTCGCCATGGGTGACGAGGTGGTGGTGCTCGATGCCGGGCGCATCGCCCAGATCGGAGCACCCGACGCGGTCTACGGTACGCCCGCGGATGCATCCGTGGCGAAGTTTATCAATTGTTACAATATGCTCGCGGGCCGGCTCGGCCCTGCGGGCTTCGAGGCGGAAGGCGCGCGCTTGCCCGTTCGGAGCGTGCCGCAACTGCGGGGCGACGCTGTCTATGCGATACGGCACGACCTGATCGCGGTCCGCCCCATTGACGCCGCGCTGCACGAGACCGAGGCCCGCCTGACGGCGGACTTCCTGGCCAGCGAATATTCCGGCCCCGCCATCACGTCGTTCTTCCGTCTGCCAAGCGGCACCGTGGTGACAGTCGAGGATCATCTCAGCCACCGCGAGCCGCAGGTCCTCGAGCCCGGCAGCGCCTACGACCTGGTGTGGCGGGCCGCCGATGCGTTGCTTCTTCCAGCCCGGGAAGGATCCGTCGCATGACGGCCTTGACGAGCCGAACCGCTCTCGCCCCGTCGACTGCCGCGGTGCCGAAACCCCGCCGATCGCTCGCCACCTACTCGCTGATCGCCCCAGGCGTCGCCTGGATGGTGCTGTTCCTGCTCCTGCCCATCGCGATGATGGTTTACGTCTCCTTCTGGACGCAGACGACCTTCAAGGTCGAGCCGATCCTCACCACCAAGAGCTGGATTGCGTTCTTCTCAAGTGAAACCTATGTGGGTGCGCTGTGGACTACGATCCGCATCTGGCTCGTCGTTCTCCTGGCCACTTTCGCGGTCGGCTACCCGGCTGCTCTCTTCGTCGGGTTGATGGTCCGCAACAAGACGACCGCAACGGCGCTCCTGGTGCTGTGTGTCATCCCGTTCTGGACGTCGTTCCTGATCCGCGTCCTCGCCTGGCGGCCGATGCTCGGCGGTCAGGGCGCCGTCAACATCATTCTGCTGAAGCTGCACATCATCTCGCAGCCGATCGAGGCCTTGCTGTTCACGGAACTGTCAGTCGTGATCGGCATGACGCAGATCTATTGCGTCTTCATGGTCGGGCCGATCGCTTTCATGCTGGGCCGCATCGATCCTTTCGTCATCGAGGCCGCGCAGGATCTCGGTGCAGGTTTCTGGCGAATCTTCCGGACCATCATCTTCCCCATGAGCCTGCCCGGCGTCGTTGTGGGGGCGATCTTCGTCTCGGTCATGGTGCTTGGTGAGTTCGCCACCGCGGCTGCCCTGTCCGGCCATAAGGTCAATCTCATCGGCAACATCATAGTGACCCAGGTGGGCTCGCTGAAATGGGCCTTCGCCGCGGTGGCAGGCGTTATTCTGACGGCCGTGATCGCCGTGATCGTGGCGGTGCTCCTTCGCCTCGTCGACCTCCGGCAGGAGCTCTGAGCCGATGCACGCCCCAGCCCTGAAACCCGTCCTCGCCGTCTATACGGGACTGTTCCTGCTGTTCCTGTACGGGCCTATGCTGGTTCTAGCGATCCTCTCCTTCCAGACCGGTCCGGAAGGAGGGCCGCAATTCCCGATCGTGGAATGGTCGACCTATTGGTACCGCGACCTTTTCGGTCTCAATCCGCCCTCGCGCATCGCCCCGCTGCCGATCGAGTCGGGCCTATTCCGCTCCCTCACCTTGGCCTTCATGACCACCTTGGTCTCGACCACGCTGGGCGTCATGTCGGCCCAGGCGTTCCGGCAGAAGTTCAAGGGCTCGGGGATCGTCTTCTACCTCATCGTGCTCGGGATGATGGTGCCGGGCGTTCTGGTCGGACTCGGCACGGCCTTGCTGTCGAATATGGTCGGGATCGACCGCCACTGGTGGAGCACCGCCTTCGTGCTCCACGTGGTCTATACATTCCCGTTCGCATTCCTTGTCATGCTGGCGATCTTCAATCGCTTCGACCCGTCGGTCGAGGAGGCCGCCTGGTCGCTCGGCGTCACGCCCCTCCGCACCTTCCGCAAGATCACCTTCCCGCTGATCTTCCCGGGCGTGCTCTCCGCCATGCTGTTCTGCTTCACGCTGTCCTACGACGAGTTCTCGCGCACGCTGTTCACCTCGGGCCGCGACCTGACGCTGCCGCTGGCGATCTACGGGACCTTCTCGGTCGAGATCCACCCCAACATCTTCGCCTTCGGCGTGCTGACGACCCTGTTCTCGCTCTGCCTCCTCGCCGTCTACGCAGTCCTCATGACCGCTTCGGTCCGGCGGGCCAAGCAGACCGCCCTGCAGGAGGAGGCTTGAACATGGCAACGAACCAGCGGAAAGGGGTCGCGGTCGTCACCGGCGCGGGATCCGGCATCGGCCTCGCTGTGGCCCAACGGCTCGGCCGCGACGGCTATGCCGTCGTGGTGAACGACCTCGTCCCGGAGAGCGCCGAGGCCGCGGCGCAGAGCGTGACGGGATCGGGCGGCAGCGCCGTCGCGGTGCCGGGCGATGTGTCGATCGAGGCCGATGTGGGCAGGATCGCCGCTGCCGCCGAAGCTCTCGGCACCCCGACGGTGCTCGTCAACAATGCCGGCTACGGCCAACAGGCCCGCTTCGTCGATCTCTCGCCAGCGGATTTCGACCGGATGTTCGCCGTCCATGTCCGGGGCGCCTTCCTGTGCACTCGGGCACTGCTCCCCGGCATGATCGAGCGGCGCTTCGGCTGCATCATCATGATGGCATCGCAACTCGGCCAGATCGGCGGGATCGAGCTCGTCCATTACAGCGCCGCCAAGGCCGCCCTGATCGGGATGACCAAATCCCTGGCCCGCGAGGTGAGCCCGCAGGGCGTGCGGGTTAATGCGGTGGCACCTGGCCCCATCAACACGCCGCTGGTGAAGGGGCTGTCGGAGGAATGGCGACGCGCCAAGGCCGCCGAGTTGCCGCTCGGCCGCTTCGGCGAGCCCGAGGACGTGGCCGCCACGGTGGCGTTCCTGGCTTCCGACGAGGCCGGGATCTACGTCGGCCAGACGCTCGGACCGAACTCCGGGGATGTGATGCTGTGAGGGACGCCATGCAGACGGTCTTGATCACGGGCGCCGGCATCGGCATCGGCCGCGCCTCGGCCCTGGCCTTCGGCAAGGCCGGCTACCGGGTCATCGTCACCGACGTCATCGACGAGGGACGCGCCGTCGCCGACACCATCGTGGCGGAGGGCGGCGCGGCCGAATTCCACCGCCTCGACGTGACATCGACGGCGGGCGCCGATGCGCTGGTCGCCGACGTCGCGGGGCGGCACGGCACCATCGACTGTATCGTCGCCAACGCCGGCATCGCCCACCGCGTGCCGTTGGAGGAGATGACGGACGAGAAGTGGGACCGTACGTTCGACGTCGATCTCAAGGGCATGCTGCGGGTCATCCGTCCGGCCGCCCCGATCATGAAACGCGCCGGCAGGGGCGCCATCGTGTGCCTGTCCTCCATCATGGGCGTGGCCTACGGCTGGGACGAGCACGTCCACTATTCCTCCGCCAAGGCGGGCGTCGTGGGCCTCGTGCGCGGCCTCGCGGTCGAACTCGCGCGCTCCGGCATCAGGGTGAACGGCATAGCGCCCGGATACATCCGCACCGCGCAGCTCCTGTCGGAACAGCATTCGCTGGGGGCCGCCGGCGCCGAGGCGGCGGGCGCCTTCATCCCCATGGGCCGGATCGGCGAGGCGGACGAGATCGCCGACGTTGCCCTGTTCCTGGCTTCGCATGCGGCCCGCTACATGACCGGCCAGGTGGTGACGGTCGACGGCGGGCTTCTGGTCGGTCGGTACTGAGCGCCGCCCGTCCCCTCGCCTCGTTCCTGATGGGAGAACTTCGATGGTCGCGAATTCGGGTTTTGATCGCCGCACCCTGTTGAAGGGGGCGGCCGGGTCGGCGGCGCTGGCGCTGGGCGGCGGGCTGTCGCTCGCGGGGACCGGTCGCGCCCTCGCGGCGGGCAGTGCCGCATCCGAGCAGCTGCGCACGATCGGCCTTTCGGTGACGGTGCAGGATCGGTTGCTCGCCAACTTCAAGCAGGCGTCTGGCGTCGGCTCGGCCCAGGGAACGGCCGCCACCTTCCCCGATGCCCAGACCAAGATCCTCTCGGGATCCAAGGACTATGATTGCTGGGAGGTGATCGCCGAGCGCCTGCCGGCCGTCATCCAGACCGACAACGTCGCCAAGATCCCGGTCTCGGAGATCAAGAACTGGGCGAACATTCGCGACACCTTCACCAAGCCCGACCCCAAATGGGCGCCACAGGCGCAGATCACCGGACAGATCTGGGCCGACGCCGATCACAAGGACCTGTGGATGGTCCCGGTCGTCTACAACTACGATTCGATCGGCTACAATCCCGATAAGGTCAGCGCCGAGGAGGCCAACACCTGGACGGCCCTGTTCGACCCGAAGTTCAAGGGAAAGTCGGGCCTCAACACCGACCCGCTCATCGCCTTCGGACAGGCCATCCTGGCGATGACCTCACTGAAGTTGCTCGACGCCAAGAACCCCGGGAACCCCACCAAGGAGGAGATCACCGAGGGCGCCAAGTTCCTGGTCTCGAAGAAGAAGGACGGGCAGTTCCGCGCGCTCTGGGGAGACTTCGGCGAACTCGTCAACCTTCTCGCCTCCGGCGAGATGGTGGTCTGCGACGCCTGGCAGCCGGCCGTGATGGCGGTCAAGGCCCAGGGCAAGGCCTGCAAGTACGCCGTGCCGAAAGAGGGTTACCGCGCCTGGGCCATCGGCCCCGCCATGATCGCCGGCAGCCCCAACAAGGAGGCCGTGCTGGCCTATGCCGACTTCTGGCTCTCCGGCGCGCCCGGCATCACGGTCTCGGAACAGGGCTATTACTCGCCGTCGACTAACATCCAGAAGGTCATGGATCCCGACAAGTACGCCTTCTGGTACGAGGGCAAGCCCTGGAAGGGCGCGGCGGAGCGCGGCATCAATCCGGGCGACCTGCGCGACGGAGGCTCGCTCGCCGAACGCGCCGCCCACGTGGCCTACTGGCACCAGTGGCCGGACGAGTACGACCTCCTGATCCAGAAGTGGGACGAGTTCCTGAACGCCTGATCGCGAAGGCGCCGCACGGGCCAGGAGGCCCGTCCGGCGCCGTGGATCCGGGACGTCGAGAGGAGGCTGCCGCAGTGAAGACCTACGACCTCGAACTGATCGGCGTCGGCAAGACCTACGATACCGGCGCGCCCGCCGTGACGGACTTCAACCTCAACGTCGTGAAGGGGGAGTTCATCGCCTTCCTCGGCCCCTCCGGCTGCGGCAAGACCACGACGCTGCGCATGATCGCGGGATTCGAGGGCATCACGACCGGCGACATCCTCATCGGCGGTCGCCGCATCAACGACATGCCGCCCGACCGCCGGCCGACCTCGACGATCTTCCAGAATTACGCGCTCTTCCCCCACATGTCGGTCCGGCGCAACGTCGGCTACGGGCTCGACGTCAAGGGCATGCCGAAGGCCGAACGCGATCGCAAGGTCGACCGGATGCTGTCGACGCTCGGCCTCGACGACATCGCCGATGTCAAACCGACGCGCCTGTCGGGCGGCCAGCGCCAGCGCATCGCCCTGGCCCGCGGCCTCGTGGTCGAGCCCGAGATCCTGCTGCTCGACGAGCCGCTCGGCGCGCTCGACGCGAACCTGCGCCGCGCCATCCAGGCCGAGCTGAAGCTCCTCCAGGTCAATCTCGGCATAACCTTCATTTTCGTCACCCATGCCCAGTCAGAGGCGCTGACGATGTCGGACCGGATCGTTGTCATGAACAACGGCCGGATCGAGCAAGTGTCGACGCCGCGCGACCTCTACACGCGACCCGCCACGCCTTTCGTGGCGACCTTCATCGGCCGCAACACAATCCTGCCCGGACGGCTCGAGGTCGTCGACGGACCTCTCGGGCGCGTGACGACGGCGCTCGG
>JAYVMK010000616.1:0-3614 GCA_043758995.1 Lichenibacterium sp.
CCTGTTCATCGCCTCGGGCGCCTTCCATGTCTCGAAACCCTCGGATCTTCTCCCTGAATTGCAGGGCCGGCTGCCGATTCGCGTCGAGCTCGCGGCGCTGACCGAAGAGGATTTCCGTCGCATCCTCACCGAGACCGAAGCCTCGATCATCAAGCAATATATCGCGCTCATGGAGACCGAGGGTCTCACCCTGGCCTTCGATGCCGAGTCGATCGACGAGTTGGCGCGGGTGGCCGTCGAGGTGAATACGACCGTCGAGAATATCGGGGCGCGGCGGCTGCAGACCGTCATGGAACGCGTCCTCGACGAGATCTCCTTCACGGCCTCCGACCGGGCGGGGCAGGAGGTGACGATCACCCGTGAGTTCGTCAAGAAAAACGTCGGCGACCTTGCCAAGAACGCCGACCTGTCGCGCTTCATCCTCTGATTCGTTGACCGGCTCCCGTTCGCAACGGGAACCGACTCACGCGACGGCGGACACGAACCAGCACTGGCCGCCGAGCCGGATGCCTTCGGGCCCCGCTACGGTTCGCAGCACCTCGACCACGGCGCGCTCGGCGGCTTGGCGTTGCGCCTCGTTGCCGGTCGCCAAGGCTCGCGCGACGGGCCCGACCTGCACGACGAAGCGCATCGCATCCTCGACGTCGCCCGCCGGGCCCAGCGTCAGCGACGTGTCGAAGGGTTCGACCCGGATCCCCGAAAAGCCTGCGAGTCCCAGAATGCGAGTCACCCGGCTCGACTCGGCGAGAGCGAAAGGGCCGGGCGCGTCGAGGTCGGTCTTTTCCTGTTCGGGCAAATGGGGCAGGGCCGCCCTGTAGGGGACCGCGAACCAGGGATTATCCGCGAAAGGCCGCCAGCAGGCGAAGACCAGCCGTCCGCCGGGCTTCAATGCGCGGTGGATGTTGATGAAGGCCTCGACGGGCGCGTCGAAGAACATCACGCCGAAGCGCGAGAAGACGAGGTCGAAGCTCCCCGGTGCGAAGGGTTCGCTGGCGGCATCGGCCTGGAGCACCGCCGCCTGAGCGAGATTCGCCGCCGCGATCCTGCGGCTCGCGACGGACAACATCGGGGCGGAGACGTCGATGCCCGTGACGCTGCCGAGCGAGCCCACGGCCCGACCGAGCGCCAGGACCGTGTCACCGCAGCCGCAGCCGACATCGAGCACGCGATCGCCGGGCCTCGGCGCGGCTGCGGCGATCGCGGCCTCGCTGATCGGCGCAAAGAACCCGTCGAGCCGCTCCTGCAACCGGGCCCATTTGTCCCCGGCCTCCCCGTTCCAATAGGCGGCCTGGTCGGCGTTGGAGGAGGAATCGGGATTCGCGGGCATCGTTCGTGGCCTCTCGCTCAAAGCGGGTGCGCAGCATATTCGACCGACGGTGGAAGCCTGCCATGTGTGATGGCCTTGAGCGAGGAAGGGCGTCAGTCTCACCCCACTCAGTGCGCCGCGTCGTCAGGGCCGCGCTGACGGTGCCGAGATTGGAATGCGGCTCATCTGAAGGCGTTGACCTCAACCGTGAAGCCGCCCGGCGCCTTGAAGTAGAACGTGTAGCGCCCGTTCTCGTCACGGGGCTCCTCGGGGGAGAAGCCACCGGCGGCAAGCTGCGCGTGAATGTCGTCGACCTTGGCGGCGTCGTCCTGGATGAAGCCGATGTGGAAGATCTTCGGATAGGTGGCGTCCTTGACTCGGAATACCGAGATGACGGCGTCGTCGTCGTCGTTGAGGAAGGCCATCCTGTCGTCGGACGGGCCCCACGGGGCTCGCCGCAGCCCGAAGTAGGTCTCGAACATGGCAACGGTTGCGGGAACGTCGGTCACGCCGAGATTGATGTGGTTGAGCTTCATGATGGGTTCCGAAGGTCGCCGGGATGGATGGCGCGATCCTGTCTTCAAGCTCTCGATGCCAAAGTGTCGGCGCTGTCGGAGATAGAAGATGACGCGGCACCGCAGGACTACTCTACGATTGCCCCGGCGGCTTCTGCTCTCGCCTGGTCGCCGGTTCACGGCAGTTCTGTATTTCCCTGCGCTCGCGAGAACGAAGGTTGAGCGACGTCGGTCAAGCGTCGATATAGGCGACGACGCTGGTCGGCGGCGGTGGCACACTACCGTCTTCCCGCAACCCGCCGAGGTGGAATTGAATCGCCGCGGCCATCTCGCGCTCGACGTCGTTCACCGTAGCGCCCGTTGCCACGCATTCGGGTAAGTCTGGCGCATAGGCCGAAAAGGTCCCGGCTGCTGTCTCGATGACGATCGCATACCGCATCGGTATCCTCAAAGTCCCGCTTGTTTTAGGATGCTGGCGAATGTTCCGGCCCTGAGTTCGTCGGACGGTTTGGCTGCGATGGCGACCCGACCAGGCTTGGTCGGTGCTTGTACGGGCGATGAGAACCTCTCGTCGCATGGAGACGCCACCCATTAGCCTCAATAAGGCGGATGGCGTCTCGGATCGTCACACGACTTCACCTCACTCCGGCAGCGCGCGCACCGCTCCGCGCGACGCGCTGGTCGTCATGGCGGCGTAGGCCTTCAACGCCGTGGTCACCTTGCGCTTGCGCTTCTCCACCGGCTTGAACTCGCCATTGTCGACCAGCGCGGCGCGGCGGCGGGCCAGTTCGGCGTCCGGCACATCGAGGTGGATCGAGCGGTTCGGGATGTCGATGGCGATGCGGTCGCCATCCACCACGAGCGCGATCGTGCCGCCTTCGGCGGCTTCCGGCGACACATGGCCGATCGAAAGGCCCGAGGAGCCGCCCGAGAAGCGACCGTCCGTCACGAGCGCACAGACCTTTCCGAGGCCCTTCGATTTCAGGTAGCTCGTCGGATAGAGCATCTCCTGCATGCCGGGGCCGCCGCGCGGGCCTTCGTAGCGGATCAGCACCACTTGGCCGGCCGAGACGCGGTTGGTCAGGATGGCGTCAACGGCGGCGTCCTGGCTTTCGAAGACGCGGGCCGTGCCGTCGAAGACGAGGTTCGACGGATCGACGCCGGCCGTCTTCACGATGCAGCCCTCCTCGGCGAGGTTGCCGTAGAGCACCGCCAAGCCGCCGTCCTGGCTGAAGGCATGCGCCTTGTCGCGGATGACGCCGGCCTCGCGGTCCGTGTCGAGCTCCTCGTAGCGGCGCTCCTGGCTGAAGGCGACCTGGGTCGGCACGCCGCCGGGCGCCGCGCGGAAGAAGTCGCGCACCGTCTCGCTGTTGGTCCGCTTGACGTCCCAGCGGTCCAGCGCCTGGCCGAGCGATCCGGAATGCACCGACCCGCAATGGCTGTGGATCAGGCCGGCGCGATCGAGTTCTCCGAGGATTCCCATGATGCCACCGGCGCGATGCACGTCCTCCATGTGGACGTCCGACTTGGCGGGCGCGACCTTGCAGAGGCAGGGCACACGACGTGACAGCCGGTCGATGTCAGACATGGTGAAGTTCACCTCGCCCTCGTGAGCGGCGGCGAGGAGATGCAGAACCGTGTTGGTCGACCCGCCCATGGCGATGTCGAGCGTCATGGCATTCTCGAAGGCCTCGAAATTGGCAATCGAGCGCGGCAGCACGCTCATGTCGTCCTGCTCGTAGTGGCGGCGCGTCACGTCGACGATCAGGTGGCCGGCCTCGACGAAGAGGCGG
>JAYVMK010000617.1:0-10275 GCA_043758995.1 Lichenibacterium sp.
GTTCGATGCTTGGTCGGCGCTGGTGAACTACATTCTCGGGGCCGCGAGACAGAACGCCGAAAACGCTCGTGGCCATTCAGGCGAGCCGGATCGGACCACGTTGCTCGCCAGTATGGCGGCACGTTGGGCGCAACTCGACGCCGATCGACACCCGTTTCTGCGCCAGGTGGCGGCGCAACTGGCGCACCACGACGACCGTGCGCAGTTCCTCGCCGGCATCGACCTCATCCTGGCCGGGGTGGTGACGGCGCGGTAGGTGCTCGACCTTGCGGGATAGGACGCCGGCGGTAGAACGTCATTCGGTCGTCGCCCGGATCCTGATGGACCCCACGTGCGCATCCGAGTTGTCATGGCCCAGGGGTGCCGATTGAGACCGGGGTCATCATTGGCGACCCCGGTGAGACGACAAAGCGTGTAGGTTGATCCGGCATACCGAGCAGCTTGCAGCTGCGTCGAAGCCTCCGTCGACCGACGAGGCTTCGACGCGCTGAGGGATGAACCGCATGGACGAGCGATTGGCACAGATCTCCTTGGCTCCCGGCTTCGTCCCCGTCTGCGCCATCGGCGCTTCGGCGGGTGGGGTCGCGGCGCTGCAGTCTCTGTTTCGGCAGCTTCCGACAGACCTCGGGCTCGCCTACGTCGTCATCCTGCATCTGGCACCGGACCAGCCGAGCGCGCTCGCGGAAGTCCTGTCGGTCTGCACCAGGATGCCGGTTTACACCGTCGAGGACGGGTCGACGTTGGAGCGCAACAGCGTCTACGTGATCCCGCCGGACCGCGAGCTCGTCATCGACGGCGATGACGTGACGGCGCGGCCCTTCACGGAGCCTCGGGGCCGGCGGGCGCCGGTCGACCTGTTTTTCCGTTCGATCGCGGCAGCCCGCGGCGACGGGATCGCCGTCATCCTGTCGGGTGCCGGAGCGGACGGCACGTTGGGAATCCGCGCCATCAAGGAGGCGGGCGGCGTCGTGATGGCGCAGGAGCCGGCCGAGGCCGAATTCGGCTCCATGCCGCAGAGCGCCATCGCGAGCGGTGATGCCGACTTCGTCGCTCCCGTCGCGCGTCTGGTCGACCGTATTCGCGACGTGGCCCACAGCAAGGAGGCTGTCCGTTCGCTCGATGAGAGCGGCGTCGCCAACGATCTCAGGCGCATCGTCGCCTTTCTGCGCGCCCGCACGGGACATGATTTCTCGGGCTACAAACGCGCGACCATCATGCGCCGGGTCCTGCGACGCGTGCAGGTCTGTCGCCTCGATACGTTGTCGGGATATGTGGACTATCTCCTGGTCAATCCCGACGAAACGAAAGAGCTGTTCAGCGATCTTCTCATTTCGGTCACGAGCTTCTTTCGCGACACGCGGTCCTTCGACGCGCTGGGTCGGCACGCCATCACGCCGTTGTTCGATAACGTCAAGCCCGCCAACGACGATGGTTTCCGGGGCTGGGTGGTGGGCTGCGCCTCGGGCGAGGAGGCCTACAGTATCGCCATGCTGTTTCTCGAGGAGATGGGTCGGCGCAAGCTCGTTCTCCCGGTTCAGATCTTCGCCACCGACCTCGACGAAACCGCGCTCGCCGTCGCCCGCGAGGGTCGCTACCCGCGCACCATCGAAGCCGATGTGTCCGAAGAACGACTGACCCGCTTCTTCATCGATGAAGGGACACACTATCGCGTTCGCAAGGAACTGCGCGAGTCCGTGTTGTTCGCGTCCCATAGCGTGCTGAAGGAGCCTCCCTTCATGCATCTCGACCTTGTCAGCTGCCGCAACCTGCTGATCTACATGGAACGGTCATTGCAGCAGCAGGTCTATGCCATCTTTCATTACGGTCTCAGGCCCGGCGGATGTCTGTTCCTGGGTTCGGCCGAGACCGTCGACAGTGCGTCGGACCTGTTCGCATCGCTCGACCGCGAGGCTCGCATCTATGTCGCCCGACCGAAAGACGTTCAGGTGTTGCCGATCCTGCCCCAATATGCTGCGC
Organism: Lichenibacterium sp.; assembly: GCA_043758995.1. GTDB lineage: Bacteria > Pseudomonadota > Alphaproteobacteria > Rhizobiales > Beijerinckiaceae > Lichenihabitans. The sequence continues at coordinate 1,978 of JAYVMK010000617.1, forward strand.
CGGAACGCTTTCCGGCTCCCAGTCAGACGATCGTTCCGTCTCATCGTCCCGAGCAGTCGAATTTGTCGACCGCCATGCATGTGGCGGCCTTAGAGCAAAGCGCTCCGCCAAGCGCGCTTGTCGACGACGGGAACAACATCCTGCACCTGTCGCCGACGGCGGGGCGCTTCATCCTCCACACCGGCGGGCCGGTCTCCAATGTCCTGCCCGTCGTGGTGCGCCCGGAGTTGAGACTGGACCTCAAGTTCGCCCTCACCCGCGCCATGGACCAGAACCTGTCGACGCTGACCCATCCCGTCGAAGTCGTGTTCGATGGAGAGCGGCGTCGCGTGGCTCTCCATGTCGTGCCGGTCCAGAAGGACGAGCGCACCGGGCGGAACGCCCTGGTGTTCTTCCTGGACAGCGGCGTCGTCGACGAGAGGGAGCCGCTGTCGGCTCAGACCGAAGCACAGCCCGATGAAGTCCGACGCCTGCATGCCGAGCTCAGGGCCGCTCAGGAGGCACTCGTCGCCAGTCGCCACAGCAACGAGGCGTCCATCCAGGATCTGCGGGCCGCCAACGAAGAACTGCAGTCGATGAACGAGGAGTACCGATCGACTGCGGAGGAGCTGGAAACCTCGAAAGAGGAGCTGCAGTCCATCAACGAGGAGCTTCACACCGTCAACGCCGAGATGAAGGGTAAGCTCGAGAGCATTTCCGCGGCGCATAGCGATCTGCAGAACCTCACCGCGGCAACCGAAGTCGGCACCCTGTTTCTCGACGGTCAACTGCGGATCAGGATGTTCACGCCCCCCGTATCGGGCATCTTCAACATCGCCGGCATGGACATCGGGCGGCTCATCACGGACTTCACGCATCAGCTCGACTATGACGCGATCGAGCGCGACGTCCGACAATTACTGGCGGAACTCGTCCCGATCGAGCGCGAAGTGATGACCCGGGACGGGCGCTGGTACGCGATGCGGCTGCGTCCCTACAGGACCATCGAGGATCGGATCGACGGCACGGTGGTGACCTTCGTCGATATCACGGGCCGCCGGGCGATCGAGCAGGCCCTTAGCCAGTCGGAGCAGCAGTTGCGCGCTCTCGTGCGTGCGAGCTCGCAGGTGCTCTACCGCATGAGTCCGGATTGGAGCGAGATGCGCGAATTGTCCGGCGGCGGCGTCCTGTTCAATACGGAACGCCCGACGGGAAACTGGTTCGAAACCTACATTCCGGCCGAAGAGCGAACCCGCGTCCGCGCCGCCATTCGAAACGCCGTCGAGACCCGAGGGTTGTTCGATCTCGAGCATCAGGTCTACCGGACCGATGGAAGCGTCGGCTGGGTGCATTCGCGCGCGGTCGGCTCGTTCGATGAGAGCGGAAGCGTGACCGAATGGTTCGGCTCGGCCAACGACGTGACCGCACGACTCGAAGCGCAGGCCGCTCTCCGCGAGAGCGAAGAGCGTTTCGCCCAGTTCGCCGCCTCGTCGTCGGACGCCCTGTGGATTCGCGATGCCGCGACATTGCAAATGGAATACGTCAGCCCCGCCATGGAGGACATCTACGGCGTCCCTCTGAACGTCGTCCTGGACGGCCCCGAAGGGTGGACTGCGCTGATCGAGCCGGATGACCGGAGCACGGCGCTGGCCCACCTGGACCAGGCGAAAGCCGGAGACGCCGTCGTGCACGAGTTCCGGATCCGGCGCCCGTCGGACGGCGTCATGCGCTGGATCAGTGATACGAGTTTTCCTCTCCGCGATGCGCAAGGCCGAGTGCAGCGCATCGGTGGCATCGCTCAGGACGTCACGGAAGCCAAGCTGGCGACCGAGCGGCAGGAGGTGCTCGTCGCCGAATTGCAGCACCGCACGCGCAACTTGATTGCCGTTGTGAAGGGTGTCGCCAACGACACGATGAGGCAGACGGGACCTAGCGAGGCGTTCCGCCCGGCCTTCGCCGATCGGCTGTCCGCCCTGTCGCGCGTCCAGGGTCTGCTGTCGCGTGCCGAGGTCGAACCCATCTCCATCGATGCTCTGGTGCGGCTTGAACTCGATGCGCTCGGGGCTGGCGCAGCGGGTGGCCAGATCACCATCGTGGGTCCTGAGGTCTTTTTGCGCCCGTCCAGCGTACAGACGCTCGCCTTGGCGCTGCACGAGCTTGCCACCAATGCGCGCAAGTACGGCGCTCTCTCGCATGAGCACGGTCGGCTCGAAGTGAGCTGGCAACAGCGGTCCGAAGCCGGCGAACGCCGTCTCACGATCGAGTGGCTCGAAACCGGCCTGGAACAGGCGCCGGAACGAACGGCTTCGGTCAAGGTGGACGGGGGCTACGGACGCGAACTGATCGAGCACGCGTTGCCGCACACGCTCGGCGCGCAGACCAGTTACGCGCTGTCGGATTCCGGGGTGCGTTGCACGATCGATCTCGCGGTGCGGCTGACGAAGGATAATCCATGACGACCACCATGGCGGGCAAACGGGTCCTCGTCGTCGAGGACGAGTATTTCATTGCCAGGAGCCTCGTCGACGATCTCCAGGCGGGCGGGGCGGATGTCCTCGGACCGGCGGCGACGATCGCCGACGCCCTTAATCTGATCGCTGCGGGGCCGCTCGATGCCGCGGTGCTCGACATCAACCTGCGTGGCGAGATGGCCTATTCCGTCGTGGACGCTCTTGTCGAGCGGGCCATACCGGTCGTCCTCACGACCGGCTATTCGGCCAGCGCATTGCCGACGCGCTACGCGACCCTGCCGCGCTGCGACAAGCCGGTGGAAGTCGACAGGCTCGTCACCGTGCTTTTCCCGGCCTGAACACTTGTTGCCAACGCGGCAGCCGGAGCCTGACGTTTGGTCCGCACGGATGACCGGTTCACCTGCTCTGGGCCGCGCTCTCCCGCCCGAACAACCGGCTCAGGTGGAGCACATACCCCGGAGCCTGATCAGCCCGGAGCTGGCGGTCGTCGAGGTGCGTCTCCGTTCGGTCGCGGCACTCAAGCCCACCCAGAGCCGACCGGCACCACCTCCGTCAGGGTGCGCGATGCGGACAGGACGAAACTTCACGAGCGGTCGATCCGGCTTGAGGGTTGAACCCACCACGGACCATGACGAGAGCCGGAGGCCGAATGCTGTTCATTTCAGCCCAATTCGGATCCCGCTGCCCTCGCCGTCGTCGTGAAGGAAGCGGATCCCAGCCATCTCGAATGCCGTCTGCAAGCTCGAATGGACGGCACCGGAGACGGGCTCGGATCGGCTATCTTCTGCCCGTTGAACCGTCGAGATCGACAGGCCCGCAGCTCTGGCGAGATCCAACATCGACCAGTCGAGCGCACCTCTTGCCCCACGGATTTGAGCGGGGAGCAACCGTTCTGCCATGCCACGAATCCTACGCGATGCCTCAGTCCAGCATATGCAGGCATAGCTTACCGGAGGCGTTCCTCACAGAGGTAATGTTACGTAGATTTTTATTTTCGATCAATGGTTCATGAGTAACATTAGTTATTGCCCGTCCATACTACGCCTGATATTGGCGTTCATTGAGGCGTGGTTACGAAAAATTGTGGTGATTGAGCAAAATTGTGCCTTCGCTGCAACGGTGGAGGCGTGATGTGCCTACTTCTAGTTCGACACCTTCGACGAGGGGCTGTCACGCCAGGCAAACGGGAGTCGTTTACCGATCCGAAGCCCGGATCCAGGCTCTAGCACGCCGTCCTGATACCGCTCGCAAGAGGCTTACGGTTCGAGAACGGCGAGAAGCTTTGTCGTCGTGCAGTACCGCCAGAGGAGCCTCCCTGCCGGACAGGCGACCGTTCCGCAGAGAGGCCGACGGGCGTGCCTCGGGCGGCGTCGCTATCGGCTTCGACATCAGGGGCGGGCCTTGTCCGCTAAAGCCGTTCTACGGCGGCGAAGGGGTTCAGGGTGTTTGACAACTGCTGAGCGAGATCGGCGGTCAGGCGCGCCTTCGATCGACTATGCTGATCGTTGGCGCCGAGTGCGGCGTGCAGCGCGCCGTTCGGGCGCGTGGTGATCCCGCCATGGACGCTGGCGGCGCAACGAAGCCCGGCGCGGGCCTGGAGGGCGAACTCTTCAGCGGCCGCGGCGAACGTCAGTGGATCGAACCCGACCTGTCCGTTAGGCCCCAGCATGACCCAGAGCCTGCAGCTCCTCGACGTCGGGGATGCCATCATCACGGATCAGCTGGAGCGCCGCCCGTCGCGAGCGATGGATTTTGCCGTCGAGGCGGAAGCGCTGGCGTCGCTCGCGCGAGAACTGGCCGAGCATCCGGACAATCTGCTGCAGAAGCTCTGTGACACCCTCGTCGAGCTCGGCATCGCCCATTCTGCCGGCGTCAGCCTGCACGAGAGAAGTGGAAGCGCCGAACAGCTCCGCTGGGTGGCACTGGCGGGGGTTTGGGCTTGTTTCAAAGGCGGTGTCATGCCGTTCGATGCCAGCCCTTGCGGGGTCGTCATCGCGCGCGACGCCGTGCTGCTGTTCGAGCGACCGCACGAGGTCTTTCCCGCTGCGGAGATGTCTCCGCTGATTCACGAGACGCTGCTCGTGCCGTTTCATTCCGGCCGCCGGCCCATCGGGACCTTGTGGATCAACGCCCACGACCCCGGACGAAAGTTCGATGCCGAGGACGTCCGCGTCCTGAAGAGGCTCGGTCAATTCGCGTCCGCCGCCTACCAGATGACCTCCGCGCTGGATGCGGCCGAAGCCGGACGGATCGAACTGGAGCGCCGGGTCGCGGAGCGCACGAAGGCGCTGCGCGAGAGCGAAGAGCGTCATGCCGTCCTGCTCCAGGTGAGCGATGAGATCCGAAGTTTGAAAGAGCCCGGCGATATCGCCGAAACAGCGGCGCGGCGCCTCGGCCGACAACTCGGTGCGAGCCGCGTCTGCTACGGCGAGATCGGCGGCGATCGTTTGACCATCGAGCGCGACTACGCCCAGGGCGTCCCGTCGATCGTCGGCGACCATTCGATGCGAAGCTTCGACCGCGAGTTTATCGACGCCTACCAACCCGGCAGGGTCGTGACCGTGAACGACGTCGGATCGGACCCTCGTCTGAGCGCTGAAACGGCTGCGGAACTCCAGTCGCGCAGCATCGCCGCCTTTGTCGACGTCGTCCTGCTCGGAGACGACCGTCGCGTCAGCCTCCTCGCCGTTCAGCACGCGGCGCCTCGCGCCTGGACGGAGTCCGAGAATGCGCTGATCCGCAACGTCGGGGAACGTGTTCGCTCGGCGATCGAGCGCGCCCGTACCGACGTGGCGCTGGCGAGGAACGCCGAGCGACAGGCTCTGCTGCTCGAACTCAGCGACGCCATTCGGACGGTCAGCGACCCTGCCACCATCCAGCGGACCGCGATGCGGCTGTTGGGCGACCATCTGGGACTGAGCCAAGCCTACTACTTCGACGTCCTGCGCGAGAATGGTGGCTGGGTACACGTCATCGACGACGCATGGCAGCGCGAGCCGGCGGGGCCGAGCATGATCGGTCGCCACGCGCTGGCGGAGTTCGGCGACGACATGTTCGAAGGCTTCGCCCGGGGAGAGGTGATTTCGGCCGAGGATGTGGGCGCTCTTCCGAACGTCACGCCCGCGGAGCTGGCCAGCTACCGCGCCCTGGGGGTGACCGCCTTCATCAACGTACCGCTGTTGCGGGATGGAGACTACGGCGCCGGCATCGGGGCGCACGACACTCGGCCTCATGCCTGGACCGAGGATGAGATCAGCCTTATCCGGCAAGTTGCCGAACGCACCTGGGCGGCGATCGAACGAAGCCGCTCAGAGGCGGCGCTGCGAGAGAAAGAGGCCGACCTCGCCTACGAACTGGCGAACATCAAGCATCTCCAAGAGGTGAGCGGGCTTCTGATCGAGGGCGAAGACAATCAGATCCTTTACGGGCGCATTCTCGACGCGGCCATGTCGGTCATGAGTGCCGACTTCGCCAGCCTGCAAATGTTCGACCACAAGAGCGGCGAGTTGCGTCTGCTGGGTCACAGGAACTTTCACCCGAGGTCCGCTGACCATTGGGAGCGCGTGTCGCTCTTCGAAGAGTCGACCTGCAATGGCGCAGCGCGAGATGGCGAGCGCACAGTCGTATTGGATGCATCGACGTACGATCCGGACGGCCGTGAATTTTATGACTTGTCCGGCATCGTATCGGTCCAGTCCACTCCACTGACGGCGCGCAACGGGCAACTGATCGGGATGCTGTCCACGTATTGGCGCCGACCCACGACGCCCGACGATACGCGTTTCCGCTTCCTCGACATCCTCGCTCGGCAAACCGCGGATGCTTTCGAGCGCTCTCGCTCCGAAGCATCGCTGCGCGAGAGTGAGGAGCAACTGCGCCAGTTCGGCGAGGCGTCGCAGGACATCCTATGGATCCGCGATGCCGCAACCCTGCAATGGACGTATCTCACGCCGGCCTTCGAGGCCATCTACGGCCTGAGCTGCCAGGACGCGCTGACCGGTGACAACTATCACGGCTGGCAGGACCTGATCGTGCCGGAAGACCGCGCCCATGCGGCAGCGAGCATCCGCCGCGTGGGGGCCGGCGAGCATGTCGTGTTCGAGTACCGCATCCGGCGGCCTTCGGACGGCGAGGTGCGCTGGCTGCGCAACACCGATTTCCCCATGCGCGACGAGACCGGTCGTGTGGTCAGCATCGGTGGGGTCGGCCACGACATCACGGCGTTGAAGGCGATCGAGACGGCGCTGACCGAGAGCGAGGGCCATCTCAGGGACTTGGTCGAAGGCGTGTCCCAACTCGTGTGGCGGGCGCTCGCCGGCGGCGAGTGGATCTGGGCCAGCCCGCAGTGGACGGCCTTCACGGGGCAGTCCGAACCCGACAGTCGTGGGCTGGGCTGGCTCGATCCCGTGCATCCGGCCGACCGGGAGGTTGCGCTCGTGGCTTGGGATCGCGTTGCGAAACTCCAGACGTTCGAAGCCGAGTATCGCATTCGCCACGCCGCGAGCGGCGAATACCGCTGGTTTCAGACCCGCGCCGCGCCGCGGCGGGGACCAGGGGGCGAGATCGTCGAATGGCTCGGTACGTCCACGGACGTGCATCAGCTCAAGGCTCTGCAGCAGAGCCAGGCCGTGATGGTGGCGGAGCTGCAGCATCGCACGCGCAACCTGATCGCCGTCGTCCGCAGCATCGCCGACGACACGATGGAGCAGACCGGTCCGACCGAGGCCTTTCGACCGGCCCTGGCCAACCGCTTGTCGGCCCTGTCGCGCGTTCAAGGATTGCTGTCCCGCGCCGAGGTCGAGCCCATTACCATGGAGGCCGTCGTTCGCCTCGAACTCGATGCACTCGGCGCGCAGGCTCTCGGCGACCGGGTCGTGGTCGCAGGTCCCGGTGTCTGGTTGCGAAACTCCGCCGTGCAGACTCTGGCTCTGGCGCTGCATGAGCTTGCCACCAACGCCCGCAAACACGGCGCCCTGTCGCACGATGGCGGACGGCTCGCGGTGACCTGGTCGGAGCGCATCCTGGACGGCAAGCATCGCGTGTGTCTTGAATGGGTCGAGACCGGTCTCGAACAGGCGCCCGCCCGGACGCAACAAGCCTCGCCGAGCGGCGGTTATGGACGGGAATTGATCGAACAGGCCCTGCCGCATGCGCTGGGGGCCAAGACCAGCTACGTGCTGACCGAGACGGGCGTGCGCTGCACGATCGACCTCCCCTCCCGGCCGGCCTCGCACGACGGAGAAACGCCATGACCCGTGCTCAAACGGTGGAGGCCAGCCGACGAGTGCTGGTGGTTGAAGACGATTACTTCATCGCGAAGGGGCTCGTCCGCCAGCTCAGAGCCTCGGGGATCGATGTGCTCGGGCCTGCCGCCACGGTGGCGGACGCGCTTGCGCTGATCGGGGTCGAGCCTCTGAACGGAGCGGTTCTCGATATCAACCTGCGAGGCGACTTCGTCTTCCCTGTCGCCGACGCCCTGATCGAACGCGGAGTGCCCTTCATCTTCGCTACGGGCTATGGCTCGGCGACCATCCCGGAGCGCTATTCAGGCGTGACGCGTTGCGAAAAGCCGAGCGAACCGGAGGTCATCCTCTCGGCGCTGTTCGGACCCTAGAGCCTGCGATACCAACGGCGAAGATGACAGGCACCTCCACCTGTTCCCTCATCTCGACACGGGCCCTAGGGCCCGTGTCGAAAGACGAGGGCTCGGCAGGCTCTACTGCGGATTGGCCTATCCCCACGCCCGTTCGTCGACACGCCCGGCTCAGAGCCTGTCCTGAGCTTGTCGAAGCGACGGGGCGACCGGAGAAGGGTCGACGGGTTCTGGTGTCAGGCCGGGGTTAATGAC
>JAYVMK010000618.1:0-5202 GCA_043758995.1 Lichenibacterium sp.
TCCCGCCGAGATCGATCCCGGTCAACATCGGCGCTCTCCTGGCTCGGACGAGGCCGGTGCACCCCTGTGGATAGCGCCGGCAACGTCAGAACAAATAGAGAACGAATCCGAGCCGGTCAACCATGTTCCGGTGGCTCAAGGCTTGGGCGCGACCGCTTTCGGTGCGTTGTCGTCGGTGTCGCGCGGCTCGCCCTCGTGCGGCTCGATCCCATGCGGAACCGCCACCGACGGGCCACGGTGGGGGCCCACCAACGGCGCCGGCTTGGGCGCACCCGCAGGAGAGGGCGCCGCGATCGTGCAACGGGTGAAGCGCAACGGCCTCGGAATCTTGAGCCGCGTCTCCTGACGGCGCATCTGCATGAGATCGGGGCTCAGCATGCGGATCGTCTCTGTGAGCTTGGCGGGACGGTCGGCGCGACGGCAATCCTCGAAGATCTCGAACTGCCCGCCGGCGGAGACGACCTTGCGAAAGCTGCAATGCCCCGACGCGAAAGTGACGTCCCGGGCCGTGTAGGTGCGGGCATGCGGCGCGTTGGCGGCGCAGATCCGATTGGCGCGCACCCAGGTGCCTTCGAAAGGATAGCCAGGCTCCGCGGCGCGGGCCGGCGCCGCGGCCGCGAGGGCGACGAGGACGGAAAGCGCCAGGGCGCCGGCGCGGGACACGTCACTCGTCATTGTAGGAATTCATCTCGCCGAGAGGGATGGTCTGGGCCGTCGTGGCGCCCTCGTCGTAGCGGACGCCGTCCGAACCGACGAAGACGATGCCGGCGCCCTCCAGCGTGCCGCGCAGCCGCGCCGAGGCGATGCTGTCCTGCCCGCCGCTCTCGAGCTGCGCCAAATCTGCGGACGACAGGCCGGCCTGCTTGGCCAACGCCTCTGCCGTCAAGCCGAGGGCGGCGCGCGCCATTCGGACCTGCACAGGTGTCATCTGCGTCTACCCCTTGGTATGTCGGCCGCGATGGACCCGTCACGGTGGCGCCGGACTTCTCTTCGCAGAGTAATGCGGAAGGCCGAGACTGGTTGCCCCGGCGTTTCCGCTCGACGATCATAGGGCGAGCCCTGCCGAGCGGCAACGCTGCGGCGTGGCATCGAACTTGCGACGGAACCTCGTAGAATGGCCATCGGCGGCGGCATGGGTTTCGGCAGGAGGGCGCAGGGAATGGGGTCAGTGCTGGCGCCGGAGATCTGGCCGCGATCGGGGAGCGCCGACTCGGCGTCCCCTCCGGCGCGGCGCCCCATCCTGATCGTTCTACACCAGGAACATTCGACGCCGGGCCGCGTGGGCCGGCTGTTGCGCAACATGGGCTACCCGCTCGATATCCGCCGCCCGCGCTTCGGCGACCCGTTGCCAGACACGATGGCCGAGCATTCCGGCGCCGTGATCTTCGGCGGACCGATGAGCGCCAACGATGCCGACCCCTGGGTGCGGCGCGAGATCGATTGGACGGCGGTGCCGCTCAAGGAGGGTGCGCCGCTGCTCGGCCTCTGCCTCGGCGCCCAGATGATCGCCCGCCAGCTCGGCCAGCCGGTGGGCCCCCATGCCGATGGCCTCGTCGAGATCGGCTATTATCCCATCCGCCCCACCGCGGCGGGAGACGCACTGCTCGGCGTGCCGTTTCCCCGCTGGGTCTATCATTGGCACCGCGAGGGCTTCTGCCTGCCGCCCGGCACCGTGTCGCTGGCCGAGGGGACGGATTTCGAGTGCCAGGCCTTCCGCTACGGCCGCAGCGCCTTCGGGCTGCAGTTCCACCCGGAGGTCACCTACGCCATGATGAGTCGCTGGATCGTGCTGGGCCACGCCAAGGCCTGCGGCAAGAATGCCCGGCCGGTCGACCAGCATCGGCCGGATTGGTTCCTGCATGACGGGCCGGTGGCGCGCTGGGCCGGCGCATTTCTCGATACCTGGGCGGCCGGCGCCATGCCGCCGGCCGCGACGCCCCCCGCGCCCGGCCCTGCCTGCACGCTGGAGTCGGCCGAGGCCGTCTGAAGCGGGACGCCGTCTGGACAAGCCGGGAGCGTGATGGCACCACGATGGGCTCATGGCCGCCCGCACCGTCATCTTCACCATCTGCTCGAACAACTACCTGTCGCAGGCCGAGGTGTTGTTCGAGACGGCGCGCGCCCATCATCCGGAGACCGCTCTCGTGCTCGGCCTCGCCGACCGGCGCGATCCCGCCCTGCGCTATCCCGAGGGCGTCGAGGTGCTGGAGGCGGAAAACCTCGGCATCGCGGATTTCCCGAGCTTCGCCTTCTCCTACGACGTCACCGAATTCAACACCGCCATCAAACCCTTCCTGATGCTGCGGCTGTTCGAGCGCGGGTACCGCAACGTCCTCTTCTTCGACCCCGACATCGCGCTCTACCGCCGGCTCGACGATCTCCTGGCCCTGCTCGAGGGCGGCGCCTCCTTCGTGCTCACCCCGCATTTCTGTACTCCGCCCTGTGCCGATGCGCCCCGCAAAGAGCAGCATGTGATGCAGACGGGGGTCTACAACCTCGGCTTCCTGGCGGCCTCCCAGACGCCCGAGACCGAGCCGCTGCTGCGCTGGTGGGCGCGCCGGCTGCTGCACGACTGCGTCAACGAGCAGGACCAGGGGCTCTTCGTCGACCAGAAATACATGGACCTGCTGCCGGGCCTCGCCGCCGAGGCCCACGTGTCGCGCGAGACCGGCTTCAACGTCGCCTATTGGAACCTCGATCGCCGCGCCATCGCGGCCGGACCCGAGGGCGGTTGGCTGGTCGACGGGCGGCCGCTCGGCTTCTTCCACTTCTCCGGGTTCAGCCCGGAGCGCCCGCTGGAAGTGTCGAAATACACCCCCGCGCCGCCCGCCGCCGGGCCGCTGCAGGCGCTGCTCGCCGATTACGCGGCGCGGCGGTTGCGGGCCGCGGCGCGGGCCGGGACGGCGCGGCCCTACGCCTACCGGAGCTTCGCCTCCGGCGTGGCGATCCCCGACATGGCGCGGCGCATGTTCCGCGAAAAGCACCTCACCTGGTCGGGCGATCCTTTCGCGGTCTACGACCGTTACTGTCGTCTGCCGCATCCGGCCTGCCGTATCGGCGCCAGGGGCGAGATCGTGACGAACCTCATGCACCACCACCACGGCCGCCATGCGGCGCTACGCTTCGCCTATGACCTCGCCAACCCCTTCGAGGTGACCGCCTATGCCCGGTTCTTCGCCCGCGAGGCGGAGACGACGGGCATCGACTCGAGCCTCTGGCGGGCGGCGGCATGAGCGCGCCGGACCTCGACGACGCGACGGCGCTGCGCGTCCGCCGCCTCGAACTCGACAACGACGACCTGCGCGTCGAGAACGCCCGGCTCAAGGCCTCGATCCTGCAGAAGCAGGAGGAGATCCTGGGGCTCGGCGAGCGCCTGGGCCAGCTCAAGGCCCGGCTCGACACGGTGCATCGCGTGGCGGCCTGGAGCCGGTTGCGGAAGCTGAACCCGCTGCGGTCGATTTTGCGAAGGATGGGGTGAGGTGAGCCTCTCCCGTTCACGGGAGAAGGTGTCGGAGCGGAGCGACGACGGATGGGAGCGGCACTCCGTCCATCCCGATCACAACGAGGTAACACCGCCAATCGAGGCCACGCGTTCGCGCCAGCCCGGTGTCAGTCACACCAGTGTACGTCGAAGGCAGGCGGGTCGACCTCGGCGGCGTCAAACGCCGCCAATGCGGCTGCTTCGGTGATGTCGCCGTGCTGGTTGGGGCGATGGACTGTCAAGACGGTTCCGTCGGGATGGAGAAAGATAAGGTCAGCTCCCGTCTCTCCGATCTGAGTGAAGCCTGCGGCTTCGAGAAAGGCGAGGACGTCGGAGAAGCTGACGCAGTAGATCAAGCGGCTTCGTGCTTCGGTGAACCCGACCGCGGACGAATGGACAGGCCGAGGCGCTCGAACTCGGCCAGCAACGCAGCAGCGCCCAGGCGCGCTTCCGCCTCTGTCCCGGCAACGGTGCACAGCCCTTTCACATCCGGCGAGGTCACGCAGTGCTCGCCTGATGACAGAATTCGATGCTCGAAACGCGGGGCGTCAGACATGGTGGTGACTCACGAGCTCATTTAAGCAATATAGTCCGAGCTTGCCTCCCTGTCAGCCTCGCGCACTCGGCATCGAACCACGTGTGGAAAGCGGGCACTCAGCGCTGCACTGCGCGAGAGCGTCGGTCTCTTCTGCTGAGCGCCGGACGAGTTTGCGTTGGGCGTCACGTCGGTCATCGCGGCCACCTTCCTGGAACAGGAACACTCTACGCTCGGCAGCCAAGCGAGCCAAGTCTCCGCGTTCCGCCGGCTGCCAGAGGCGAGATCGTGAAGAACCTCACGCATCATCGAGCAATATCATCATCTCTTTCTAAAATTATATAAAATTCTTTCAATTGTTTCGTCGGACTTTAATGCCGCTTTTCTAGACAAATTATATAGAGCAATTACAATCGACCCGTTTCCGCTGTAGGCATCGAAAGTCTCTCTGTTTATCTGATAACCATCCGTGTTGCTTATCGACAACGTAACTCGATCAAAGCCCCCAGAGTTGGTTCAATGATTAAGCTTGATCGCGTTACTTCCGACAAAAACGCTCAGATCCGAATCGTCGATGACCTCCAGGTAAGTTTTCCGTCCCTGGTTTTCTCCATAAGGACCTCGGCGAGTTCAGAGAGCTTGCTCATAGTACGATATCCTTCTGCCTTAGCTTATAGCAACCGGGCTACGAGTCCTTCAGATGCTGCGGCGGCGTCATGCAAATGAACGATTATACGTCGGACTCGTACAGGAGCGCCGGGCGTCACCCCAAGACTATGAATGTATCGGTAATTTTCTCTAAGACGCAGAATGTGCTCTAGCATAGCGTAGTCGCGATCAGCCCCGCTGACATGATGCGCATCGACTAATGTATTGCACAATGTATCACTATAAACACTGTCGGCACCAGCATTATTCTGAATATGCGCTAATGCAAGACGAATATGAGAAAGCGCGTCATTGATCTTAGCGCTATGTTCCCGGCTATTTAGCTCGACGGTGACTCGGGCTGTCGCTAATCTGCGACCTCCGTGGCAGTCTTGATGCGACGGATCTGAAATAGAGCGACCGAGAACCCTGCAATCGTTATCAAAAGAGAGGCCCAGGCGATGAGCCCCGTCACGATAGGATTAGTCAACGCAGTTCGGAAAAAGGTCGTCGAGGAACGTCCAAAGCGCACTCACTA
>JAYVMK010000619.1:0-8138 GCA_043758995.1 Lichenibacterium sp.
GCTTTCGAGACAAGAGAGGTGGACAGCGGACGCTGGGCGTCGCTCGACAGCGTCGTCGTTTCGACACTGGACCAGGCTGAACCGTCAGTTCGTCATGGGAGCCTAACCCCATGCCGATCCGACGGCACCACCGCTGGTACTGGCCGATCGAGGTGCACGAGCTGCCGGCCCCGATCTGCTTCCGTCGGGCCTCGGGCCAATGCGTTTATCTGGGTCCGCCCAACACCCTCAGCTCCGCCACGGTGAGATGATGACGTTGAGCCTGGGGCCGCCGTGCTTCAGCAGCGCCGCCCGAAGTTGCTCACCACGCCGGCTGTGCAGAACCCGCTCCCACCAATGGGTCAGAACAAGCTCCGGGATCAACACGGCGACCGAACGCCCGGGTGTGTCGCGATCGAGCTTCTCGATGAAGTCGAGAAGCGGACCATGAATCTCTCGAAACGGAGTGGGGAGCAACACCAGGCGAGGAGCCCTTGATCCGCTCGCCTCGAGAGGCGTCACGACCTCCGCCTGCCATTCTCGTTGCATCCGACGTCCGTCGTCTTCAGCCTCGGGCCCTTCGAGCTGAACCAAGTGAACCGCTATCACATCCGGTGACAACGTCATGGCGAAGCGCAGTGCACGATCGCTCAGCCGGTTGCGTCCCTCAACGGCGACCAGCACCGTCGGCGGCTCTGTCTCTTCGAGAGCAAACGGACCGGACATGGCGAGCCGTGCGTCCAGCCGGGCGTAGTAGCGGTGGATCGACAGCAGCAGCCACACCGTGAGGGGCAGGGCCAGGACCACGATCCAGGCTCCCTCGACGAACTTGGCCACGACGATGACGGCCAGGGCCGCGATGGTGGTCACCGCCCCGAGGGCATTGATGGCGAGGCGTCCGCCGGTGCCGCGGCCCTGCCGCCGCCAATGCACCACCATGCCGACCTGGCTCATGGTGAAGGTCAGGAACGCCCCGATGGCGAACAGCGGGATGAGTCGGTCGGTGATGCCGCCGAATGCGAAGAGGAGCAGACCGGCCACGATCGTGAGGAAGGCGATGCCGACCGAGAACACGAGCCGACGGTCGGCCACCGCGAAGCCTCGCGGCAGGTAGCCGTCCTCGGCCACCAGCCGACAAAGCCGTGGGAAGCCGACGAAACTGGTGTTCGCCGACAGGCACAGCACGGCCAGAACGCTCGCCATGGCGATGTAGTAGATCATGCCGCGGCCGACGATGGCGGCAGCGAGCTGGGACAACACGCTCTGGTAGCCGGGCTGGGTCTGGTCCATGGCGCCGAGGGCGTAGGCATGCGCCACTGCAGCGATGCCGGCCAGGAGCAGGCCCAAGGTCAGGCAGATCACTGTCAGAGTGCGATGAGCGTTGGGGACCACCGGCTCCTTGAACGCACCGACGCCGTTCGAGACGGCCTCGACGCCTGTCATGGCTGTGCAGCCGGCTGCGAAGGCCCGCAGCAGCAGCCAGAGGCCAACCGCCTCCGTCGCATTGCCGAGGTGCGGCGGGGCCACCGCTGGCTCGACGTGGCCTCCACCGGCCACGACACGCCACAGCCCGATCGCCAACAGGCCCAGGAAGCTGACCATGAACAGGTATGTCGGCAGCGCAAACAGCCACCCCGCTTCGACCGTCCCCCGTAGGTTGGCAAGCGTCACCAGCGCCAACACGCCGAGGCATAAGGCGAGCGTGTAGGGCTGCAGCGAGGGCACGGACGATGTGAGCGCCCCGACCCCAGCCGAAATGCCGACCGCGACGTTCAACACGTAGTCGATCATGATGGCGGCCGCGGCCAGGAGGCTCGCGTTGCGGCCGAGGTTCTCCTTGGCGACCGTGTAGGCGCCACCATTCGTCGGATACGCCACGACCGTCTGACGATAAGATAGATAGAGCACGACGAGCAGCGCCACGATGGGCGCCATGACAGCCCCGATCCAGTTGAGACTGGCGGCCCCGAGAGGGATCAGGATCGTCAGGGCAGCTTCAGGTCCGTATGAGGCGGAGCCGAGCCCATCCAGGCCCATGGCTGGCACACCCTCGAACCACCCTATCTTCCGGGAGTCCTGCTCGTTGCTGGCAAGCCTGCGACCGAGAACGACGTCCAAAATGCTCATGCACTGATATCCATCCACACCCTACGACGCTGGCAAATCTGCAACTGCGACCCTTCGCAGGAGATCCATTGCCGCCCTTCTCCAGCGCCGCAGGTCTTTTACGACTAGTTCGGGCACCTTCGGCGTCAGCGACCGACCGACCTGGCTCGGCGGGCGCTCGGGGAGCGATTGACCGGGCCTTACCCGCCGTGACTCTTTCACAGGCGCACGCCCCCTGCAGCACCGACCGACGTCTGAAGAGGATCGGTCCATGACCGAGAAGGCCCACGCCAGACACATGACCGGCTGCATTTCGATTCGTAGATTTGCTGGCGGAAACTCGCGCCTTGCTCGGCCTTTTTCCAAGCGTGCAGGGGTCTCGTTGGGCGCAGTCTCCTCGGCCACCCGAATAAGCGAATTCCGTCCAGCTCGCAGTTCGAAGTGACGTGTTTCGCTTCGGCAAGACGATGACAGGGAGTGTCGTGCTACCCTCCTGATCCCAGCCGCCCCTCGTCTGGCGTTCTCGCATATGCGATCGTGGGCCGAGAATAACTGGCCTCTCTGATCCAGTTTTAAGATCATCACGGAGCATACGTGCGGAACTGGCCAACCGGCGACAGCGAGATGGCCGGGCGTATTCGTGCCTTCGACTGGTCGTCGACGACGCTGGGGCCGACCGGGAGTTGGCCGCAGAGCCTGCGCACCATGGTCGAACTGGCTCTCGCGAGCCCGGTCGCGACGGTGCTGCTGTGGAGGCCTTCTCTCTTCCAGATCTACAACGACCCCTGGCGCCTGCTGATGAGCAGGAAGCACCCTGAAGCCCTCGGCAAGCCCACTCACGAGAGCTTCCCGGAGATCGCCGACACGATGGCGCCGCTCTACGAGCGTGCTCTGGGGGGTGAAGTCGTCGTCCTCCAGAACACGCTGTTGCCGATCCTACGGAATGGCGACGTCAAAGACGCATGGTGGAACGTTCACTATCTCCCGGTTCGCGACGAAACAGGGGATGTGGCGGGCCTTTTCTGCACCGTCGTCGAGACCACGGCCGGTGTACTGGTCGAACAGGAGCGCGCTGCCGCGGTCGATGCCTTGCGGTCGAGCGAGGCCCGGTTCAGAGCGTTCGTCACGGCCAGCTCCGACGTCGTCTATCGGATGAGCCCCGATTGGAGTTCCATGCAGCAACTCGTCGGGGCAGGGTTTCTCGCCGATACGCATGCACCCAGTCGCAGTTGGCTGATGAACTACATTCCCGCAGACGAGAGGGCGCGCGTCACTGCGGAGATCGATGCGGCGATCCAGGCCAAAAGCGCCTTCGAACTCGAGCACAAGGTCATCCGGGCCGACGGAGCGCCGGGCTGGACTCTGTCCCGCGCCGTACCGGTTCTGGACGAAGCAGGCGGGATCATCGAGTGGCTGGGCTCTGCCAAGGATGTGACCGAGAAGCGCCGGACTGCCGACCGTATGGCCGTGATGGTGGCGGAGTTGCAGCATCGTACGCGCAACCTGATCGCCGTCGTCCGCAGCATCGCCGACGACACCATGGAGCAGACCGGCCCGACGGAGGCCTTCCGACCGGCACTGGCCACTCGCTTGTCGGCCCTGTCGCGTGTCCAAGGACTGCTGTCCCGTGCCGAGGTCGAACCCATCACAATGGCGGCCGTTGTTCGCCTCGAACTTGATGCTCTCGATGCCCACGCTACAGGCCACCAAGTCGTGGTCGCCGGTCCCAGTGTCTGGTTGCGCAACTCCGCAGTTCAGACCCTGGCTCTGGCACTGCATGAGCTTGCCACCAACGCCCGTAAATACGGGGCCCTGTCGCACAATCACGGACAGCTCGCGGTGACCTGGTCGGAGCGCGTCCTAGACGGTGAGCGCCGCGTGTGCCTCGAATGGGTCGAGACTGGCCTCGATCACGCGCCTGGCAGGACGCCATTAGCTTCGCAAGGCGGCGGCTACGGACGCGAACTGATCGAACAGGCGCTCCCGCATGCGCTGGGGGCCAAGACCAGCTACATGCTGACCGAGACGGGCGTGCGCTGCACGATCGACCTTCCCTCCCGGTCGGCCGCGCACGACGGAGAAAGGTCATGACCGACGCTCAAGCAGTGGGGACTAGCCGAAGAGTGCTGGTCGTGGAAGGCTACGCCATCGCGAAAAGGCTGGTCCGCCGACTCAGGCCAGCTGGACTCGATCCCGCGACGGCGGTTGAAGATCTGCTGCTGAGCGAGAGGCAGTTGTAGGCGGTCATTTTGCATAGAGCGACGAAATGCGCACCGCCGCCGAGGCTTTCCGCTTCGGCCGGTCTGTACCGCTTCGCTGCACCCGCCGATATCGCAGGGGTGGCGCCCCCGCCTCAGGCAATGTCGAACTTCACACCTTGGGCGAGCGGCAGGCTGCGGCCGTAGTTGATCGCGTTGGTCTGCCGGCGCATGTAGCCGCGCCAGGCGTCCGAGCCGGATTCGCGGCCGCCGCCGGTCTCCTTCTCGCCCCCGAAAGCGCCGCCGATCTCGGCGCCCGAGGGGCCCATGTTGACGTTGGCGATGCCGCAGTCCGAGCCCTGGGCCGAGAGGAAGCGCTCGACCTCGCGCAGGTCGTTGCCGAAGATCGACGAGGACAGGCCCTGCGGCACGCCGTTCTGCAGCGCGATCGCCTCGTCGAGGTCGCGGTAGCGTAGAACGTAGAGGATCGGCGCGAAGGTCTCTTCGATCACCGGGCCGGCCTGGCCCGACATCTCGACGAGCGCCGGGCGCACGTAGAAGGAGCCGTCTCCATTGACGTCGACCCGCTCGCCGCCATGCACGGTGCCGCCGGCCGCACGGGCCGACTCCAACGCCGTCTGCATGGCCTCGAAGGCGCCGCGGTCGATCACGGGACCCACCAGAGCATCGCCGGCCACGGGGCTGCCGACCGAGATGGCGCGATAGACAGCGGCGAGTTTCGGTACCAGGGCGTCGTAGACGTCGGCGTGGACGATGAGGCGCCGCAGGGTCGTGCAACGCTGGCCGGCCGTGCCCATGGCGGCGAAGGCCACGGCGCGCAGCGTGAGGTCGAGGTCGGCCGAGGGTGTGACGATCGACGCATTGTTGCCGCCGAGCTCCAGGATGGGCTTGGCGAAGCGACGCGCCAGCCGCTCGCCGACGGTCCGGCCCATGCGGGTCGAGCCCGTGGCGGAGACGACGGGCACGCGCGGATCGTCGACCAGCGCCTCGCCGACGTCGCGGCCGCCGATCAGCAGCGTGGCGAGATCGGCCGGCGCCTCGGCACCGAACCGCGCCGCCGCACGGCGGAACAGGGCGTCGACGGCCAGCGCCGTCAGCGGCGTCTTCTCCGACGGCTTCCACACGACGGGGTCGCCGCAGACCAGCGCCAGGGCGGCGTTCCAGGACCAGACCGCCACGGGGAAGTTGAAGGCCGAGATGATGCCGACCACGCCGGCCGGATGCCATTGCTCGGTGAGCTTGTGGTCGGACCGCTCCGAGGGCAGCACGAGACCGCCGAGCTGGCGCGACAGGCCGACCGCGAAGTCGCAGATGTCGATCATCTCCTGGACCTCGCCGAGGCCCTCCGACACGACCTTGCCGACCTCCAGCGTGACGAGACGCCCGAGCGCCTCCTTGCCGGAGCGCAATTCCTCGCCGAGGAGCCGCACGAGTTCGCCGCGTCGCGGCGCCGGAACGCGGCGCCAGGCCAGGAAGGCCGCATGGGCGAGTCCGATCCTCTCCGCAACATCGCCCAGGCCGATCTCGGCGACGGCCGCGATCGTCTCGCCCGTGATGGGCGAGCGCACCGTCAGCGTGCCGCCCTGATAGCGACGCTCGTCCACGCCGAAGCCGGACAGGATGGCGGAGACCTCGGCGGCGATGGAGGAGGGAGCAGACATGGCGAGACTCGTCGAGGTTAGAATCGGGCCGAGGCGGCATGGGCCAGCTGGGCGCCGACTTGGTACCACGCTTCCTTGATCCGGCGATGCCGGGCCGGAACGATGTCGCTCACCGGCAGCGGCAGGGCGTCTTCGGCGATGCGCCCGAGCATGAGGTCGGCGAGGCAGCGCCCGAAGACCGTGCCGGGTGCGATGCCGCGTCCGTTGTAGCCGCTGAAACCCACCACGTTGCGGCCGAGCCGATGGAAGCGCGGCAGGCTGTCCGCCGTCATGCCGATCTGGCCGTACCATTCGTGGTCGAAGGTGATCCCGGCAATCTGGGGAAAGAGCTTCGCCAGTGCCCGCCGGCCCCACTCGCGATGGATGGTGCGCCCCGTCCCGCGCAGAGCCCCGACACTGCCGAAGACCAGTCTTCCGGCTTGGTCGAAGCGGAAGGAGCTGAGAATGTCGCGCGTGTCCCAAACACCCTGACGTTCGGGCAGGATCGAGCGCCGGAGATTGTCGCCGAGCGGCGCCGTGGCGAGATTGAAATAGGGCAGGTGGACGATCTCGGCGCGCACGGCGGGCCAGGGCGCGCCACTGCCCGCGCCCGTATAGGCATTGGTGGCGACGATCACCCGCGGCGCCTTCAGCGATCCCGCGGAGGTGCGAAGGATCCAGCCGTCGCCCGTGTCCTCCGCGGTCGTGACGGGGCTTTGGGTGAACAGGCGCGCTCCGGCCGCGATGGCGGCCTGGGCCAATCCGCGCGCGTAGGCGAGAGGCTGGATCGTGCCGGCACGGTGGTCGAGCAGGGCACCCGAATAGGCCGTGGTGCCGACCCGCTGCGCCGTTTGGGCCGCGTCGAGCAGGTCGACCGGCGCTCCGCGCGCCTGCCATTGCCGCGCCCGTTCGGTGACCTCCGCGAGACCCTCGGCGCCGACGGCGCAGTGAAGCGTGCCGGCGCGCTCGATCTCGCAGTCCATTCGGTGCCGGGCCACGAGGTCGAAGACCGCGCGCGGTGCATCGCCCAGCAGGGTGAGGAGACGCGACCCGTAGACGTCGCCCAGGCTGCCGGCGAGCGTATCGGGCATCACCCAGAGACCGGCGTTGACGAGGCCGACGTTGCGTCCCGAGCCGCCGAAGCCGATCTCGACGCTTTCGAGCAGCGCCACGGAGGCGCCTGCTTCGGCCAGGTGAAGGGCGGCCGAAAGGCCGGTGAACCCGCCGCCCACGATGGCCACGTCGGCCGTCACGTCGCCGGCGAGCGGCGCCGTGACGGGTGGCGGCGGGGCCGAGGCTTCCCAGAGCCCGTGGCTAAGCGGATCATCCCTCATGCGGGCTCCTGCAGGACGAGCCGGTGCGGCTGCCTTGACCTACGATATCTCAGATTCGGCCGCTTGGACGGAGGCATCGTCCCGCCTTGATGCCGGCTGTGCCTCACGCCGGGCCGCATGGCGGCTGCCGAGTTGGTCGAGGGCGTCGGCGTTGCGGCGGCCCCAGTCGTAGATGAGTTCGAGCGGCTCGACGAAGCGAACACCCAGGGGCGTCAGCGCGTAGGTCACGGCCGGCGGGACGCTACCGTGCACGTGGCGGCTGACGAGGCCGCTCCCTTCCAACTCGCGCAGGGTCTGGGTGAGCATCTTCTTCGAGATGCCGGGCAGGCTGCGCAGCAACACACCGGTCCGCGCCCGTCCGCCGTGGCGGGCATCGAGCGTATGCAGGACCATGCTGGTCCATTTGGTGGAGAAGAGCTCGAGCGTTCGCCGCGGCGCGCAATCCTCGCGCCATTCCGCTTCCGGAGTTCCTGCCGGCATGGTGACCTCCTGGTGCCTATGCCCCTAATTGGTGCCGTCTGGACGGCGCGGGAAGAGGTGCCCACCTCCGGTCTCTGAGAACGAGGGGGTTGGCATGACACGTACGGCATTGGTGGTCGGAACGAGCGGCATCGTGGGGAGCGCCACGGCATCGCTGCTCGGCGAAGAGGGCTGGACCGTTCAAGGACTGGCCCGCAGGCCGGGAACGGCGGGCGGGATCGTTCCCGTGGCGGCCGACCTGCAGGACGCGGCCGGCACCGCCAAGGCCCTCGCGACGGTGAAGCCGGACGCGGTCTTCATCGCCACCTGGGCCCGCCAGGAGACGGAGGCCGAGAATATCCGGGTCAATGCCGCCATGGTCCGCAACCTGCTCGACGGAT
>JAYVMK010000620.1:0-2929 GCA_043758995.1 Lichenibacterium sp.
TGCTGCCGTCGCTGCTGCATGAGCGCGTCGTCGAAGTGGCGGGCCGCGTCGGGGTCGAGGGCGACGAGATCGAGCCGCTCGACCTCGATGCCGCCCGCAGCGCCCTGGAGGCGGCACGGGCCGACGGCATCGGTGCCGTCGCCATCGCTCTCATGCACAGCTGGAAGTGGCCCGACAACGAGCGGCGCCTGGCGGAGCTCGCGCGCGAGGTGGGCTTTGCCCAGGTCTCGGCCAGCCACGCGGTCAGCCCCCTGCTCCGGCTGATCCCCCGCGGCGATACGGCCGTGGTCGACGCCTATCTGTCGCCGGTGCTCGGCCGCTACGTCGCCCAGGTGGCGGCGGAGCTCGGCGGCACGCGGCTCTACTTCATGCAGTCGCACGGCGGCCTCGCCGAGGCCACGGCCTTCGCCGGCAAGGATGCGATCCTGTCGGGCCCGGCGGGCGGCATCGTCGGGGCGGCGCGCACCGCCGCGCTGGCGGGCTTCGACCGCGTCATCGGCTTCGACATGGGCGGCACCTCGACCGATGTGGCGCTCTATGCCGGCGCTTTCGAGCGCAGCTTCGAGACCGAGGTGGCGGGGGTGCGGATGCGCGCCCCAATGATGGCCATCAACACGGTGGCGGCCGGCGGCGGTTCGCTGCTCCACTTCGACGGCCAGCGTTTCCGCGTCGGGCCCGACAGCGCCGGCGCCGATCCGGGTCCCGCCGGCTACCGGCGCGGCGGTCCGCTGACGGTCACGGATGCCAACATCCTGGTCGGCAAGATCCAGCCCCGCCACTTCCCGGCGATCTTCGGGCCGGGCGGCGACCTACCGCTCGACGCCGAGGCCGTGCGGACGGCCTTCGAGACGCTTGCCGCCGATATCGCCCGCGCCACCGGCGAGACCCGCGATCCCCATACCGTGGCGGAAGACTTCTTGCGGATCGCGGTCGCCAACATGGCCCAGGCGATCAAGCAGGTGTCAGTGCAGAAGGGGCACGACGCCTCGGCCTTCGCGCTGCAATGTTTCGGCGGTGCCGGCGGCCAGCATGCCTGCCTGGTGGCCGACGAACTCGGCATCGAGACGGTGCTGCTGCATCCCTTCGCGGGCGTGCTCTCGGCCTATGGCATGGGCCTCGCCGACCAGACGACCCTGCGCGAGCGCGCCGTCGAGCGGGGGCTCGACGACGAGACCCTGCCGGAACTCCAGGCCGTCGCGTCGGACCTCGCCGGCGAGGCCACGGCGGCGCTGGCCGCCCAGGGCGTGACCGGTGACGTCGTCGCGGTCTCCGCCACCGTGCATCTACGCTACGCCGGAACGGCCTCCACCCTGCCGGTCCCGCTCGGCGAGATCGGCGCCATGGTCGAGGCCTTCACGGCGGCTCATCGCGCCCGCTTCGGCTTCGCCACGCCGGAGCGCGGGCTCGTCGCCGAAGCGGTCGCGGTCGAGGCGACGGCGCCCGGCGAAGCCCCGGCCGAGCCGACCCTGCCCGAGCGCACCGCGGGTGCGCCGGAGGTGATCGACCATGTCTCGCTCTGGAGCGGCGGCGCCGGCCACGAGGCCCCCGTCTACGACCGCGCCGCGCTGCAGGCCGGCGACCGGCTGCAAGGCCCGGCGCTGATCCGCGAGGCGATCGGCACCATCGTGGTCGAGCCCGGCTGGGCCGCCGAGGTGACGCGGCTCGGCCATGTGGTACTTCGCCGATCCGCTCCGCGTGCGGACGCCATGGCGGCGGGCGACGCCCGACCCGACCCGATGCGGTTGGAGCTCTTCAACAACCTCTTCATGCATGTCGCCGAACAGACCGGCGCCGTGCTGCAGAACACGGCGCTCAGCGTCAACATCCGCGAGCGGCTCGACTTCTCCTGCGCGATCTTCGATCCCGAAGGCCAACTCGTCGCCAATGCCCCGCATGTGCCGGTGCATCTCGGCGCCATGGGGGAAAGCGTCAAAGCGGTGATCCAGCGCCGCGGCGAGTCGCTGAAGCCGGGCGACGTGGTGGCGCTGAACGACCCATTCAACGGCGGCACGCATCTCCCCGACATTACCGTGATCACGCCGGTCTTCGCGCCAGACGGGCGCACGATCCGCTTCTTCCTCGGTAATCGCGGCCACCATGCCGATATCGGCGGCACGGCGCCGGGCTCGACGCCGCCCTTCTCGAAGCGGCTGGCCGAGGAAGGCGTGGTGATCGACGACTTCCTGCTGGTCGACGGAGGTGAGTTCCGCGAGGAGGCGTTCCGGGCGCTGCTGGCCGGCGCCGAATTTCCGGCGCGCTCGCCCGACGTCAACGTCGCCGACATCAAGGCCCAGGTGGCGGCCAACCAGGGCGGCGCCGCGGAGCTCGAACGCGTCATCGCGCGCCACGGCTGGGACGTCGTGCGGGCCTACATGGGCCATGTCATGGACAATGCCGAGGAGAGCGTGCGGCGGCTGCTGGCGCGGCTCGACGGCGGCAGCTTCGACTACACGATGGACGACGGCACGCCGCTGCGCGTCTCGGTCACGGTCGACCGCGAGGCGCGCAGCGCCGTCGTGGATTTCACCGGCACCGGTCCGCAGCGTCCGGGCAACTTCAACGCTCCGGCAGCGGTGACCCGGGCCGTGGTGCTCTATGTGTTCCGCTGCCTCGTGGGCTCCGACATCCCGCTCAACGACGGCTGCCTGAAGCCGGTGCGCCTCGTCATCCCGCCCGGCACCTTCCTGTCGCCCGCGCCCGGCGCCGCCGTCGTGGCGGGCAATACCGAGGTGAGCCAGGCCGTCTGCAACGCGCTCTTCGGCGCTCTCGGCGCATTGGCTTGCAGCCAGGGCACGATGAACAACCTGCTCTTCGGCGACGCCACCCGGCAATATTACGAGACGGTGGCGGGTGGCACCGGGGCCGGTCCGGCGTTCGACGGCCAATCCGCCGTGCAGACCCACATGACCAACACCCGCATGACCGACCC
>JAYVMK010000621.1:0-1806 GCA_043758995.1 Lichenibacterium sp.
GTTTTGGCCCGGCTTCGCCCGGACGTCGCCCTCAACGCGTTGCACGGCCGCGTCGGAGAAGACGGCACGCTGCAGGGCATTCTGGAGGTTCTGCGCATCCCTTACACCCATTCGGGCGTGCTCGCCTCGGCCCTGGCGATGCAGAAGGACAAGGCCAAGCTCGTCATGGCGGCCGCCGGCATTCCGGTTGCCCGCGGCCTGACGGTCGACCGGCACGAAGCCGCGAAACGCCACGTCCTGCCGCCGCCCTATGTGCTGAAGCCCGTCAACGAGGGCTCCTCGGTCGGCGTCGTCATCGTTCGGGCGGATCGCACCCATCCCCCGCAGGAGATCGGGCGAGCGGATTGGCCCCATGGCGACACGATCCTGGCGGAATCTTTCGTGGCGGGCCGCGAACTCACCTGCGCGGTGATCGATGGCAGGGCCACCGAGGTCATCGACATCCTGTCCAGTGACCACGCCTTCTACGACTACGACGCCAAATACGCGCCCGGCGGCTCCATCCACGTGCTTCCGGCGGATTTGAAGGAAAATGTTTACCAACTTGTTCAAGAGTTGGCGTTGCGGGCCCATCGGGCTCTCGGCTGTCGCGGTGTCAGCCGTGCGGACTTCCGATACGACGACCGACCGGATGGCACCGGGGAGCTCGTCGTCCTCGAAGTCAACACGCAGCCCGGCATGACCGAGACCTCGCTGGTCCCCGAGATGGCGGCCGCCGCCGGGTACTCGTTTGGTGAGTTGATGCGATGGATGGTGGAGGACGCCTCCTGCGATCGTTGAGCGAGGCCGGAATCGGGATCGCGGCCGGCTCGGGGACCCGCAGCATCGGTCCTTTCGCCCTTCTCGCCGGTAACGCCCGGCCCCTGTCGCCGCCCATCCGATCGCGCCGCCGTGCCAAGCGGGTCGCGCAAGAGCCGCATCGCCGGCCTCTGCCGGGTCTTGGCACGGTTCTGGTCGTGGCGCTGCTCTCGGTGACCGGGCTCTACGGCAGCGTGCGGGGCGGCCAGTACGCGACCTACGTCGCCGAGAACGGCAGTCCTGCCGACCTCGTCGCGAAGGCGCTCGGCTTCTCCATCGATGTCGTGACGATCTCGGGCCTGAAGTCGCTCACCCCGGGCGAGATCCTGCACGACGCCGACCTCAGCGCTCGCAACTCGCTCGCGATGCTCGATCCGACCGCGCTACGCGACAATCTGCGGGGCGTGGCGCTCATCCAGGACGTCACGGTCCGCAAGCTGTTCCCCAACGATCTCCACATCAATGTCACGGAACGCGACGCCGCGGCCCTGTGGCAGAAGGACGGTCAGCTGAGTCTCGTCTCCACCGACGGCACGCCCATCGACGGCGTTCACGACGATCGGTTCAACGGCCTGCCGTTCGTGGTGGGTGAAGGTGCGAACACCCGCATCGGCGAATTTCAGACGCTGCTCACCGCCGCCGGGGAACTGCGCGACAAGGTGCGGGCCGGTATCTTCGTCGGCCAGCGCCGCTGGACCTTGAAGATGGAATCCGGCGTCGACGTGGAATTGCCCGAGCTCGACGCCGTCGACACGTTGAAGCGACTGGCCGACATCGAGCGTCAGTCTCACATCCTCGAGAAGGATGTCATCTCGATCGACCTGCGCATCCCCGGCCGCATAACGGCGCGGCTCAGCGAGGATGCGGCGGCAGCGCGAGTTGCCATGTTGGCGAAACGCCCCAAGCGGAAAATCGACCTATGAGCAACCGCTTGATGCCCCGCCGCATGCGCCCCCTGTCGGCGCGGCGCAGCGCGATCCTCTGCGTTCTGGATATCGGCACGTCGAA
>JAYVMK010000622.1:0-6002 GCA_043758995.1 Lichenibacterium sp.
GGGCGACCTCCGTCGAACTGCAGCAAAAGGAGCGATTCCGTGACCATCAACAGCATTGCCAGCCTGATCGTGGAGACGCTGAGCCAGGCTGGCGTCAGACGCATCTTCGGAGTCGTCGGCGACAGCCTCAACGGGCTGACGGAGTCGCTGCGCCAACAGGACGTCATCGAGTGGATGGGCGTCCGACATGAAGAGGTTGCTGCCTTCGCGGCCGCCGGCGCAGCCCAGGTCACCGGGGAACTGGCGGTCTGCGCGGGCTCTTGTGGGCCGGGCAACCTTCATCTGATCAACGGTCTGTTCGACGCGCACAGGAGCCGTACGCCGGTGCTGGCCATTGCGGCGCACATCCCGTCCGGGGAGATCGGCGGCGGCTATTTCCAGGAAACGCATCCGCAGGAGCTCTTCCGCGAGTGCAGTCACTATTGCGAAATGGTTTCCGACCCCTCGCAGATGCCTTACGTGCTCGAGAACGCCATCCGGGCGGCCGTCGGTCTGCGCGGGGTAGCCGTCATCGTCGTGCCCGGCGACGTCGCGCTCCGCGCGGCGCCGGCACGGGCGATCTCACCCAACCCGGGACTGCTGCCTCGCGAGCCCAGGGTCGTACCCGCCGAACGCGAGATCGACGCTCTCGCGACGCTCCTCAATGAGGCCGGACGGGTCACGCTGTTCTGCGGCCGGGGCTGCGCCGGTGCCCATGCAGCCCTGATGCAACTCGCCGAGACCCTGAAGAGCCCGATCGTCCACGCGCTCGGCGGAAAGGAGTATGTCGAATACGACAATCCCTACGATGTCGGTTTGACCGGCTTCATCGGCTATTCCTCGGCCTATGCGGCCATGCACGCCTGCGACGTGCTGCTCATGCTGGGTACGGATTTTCCCTACAAGCAGTTCCTGCCGACTCACGCGAAGATCGCTCAGGTCGACATACGCCCCGGCAACCTCGGACGTCGCTGCAAGCTCGATCTCGGCCTCGTCGGTGACGTCGGCCTGACCATTGAAGCGCTTCTGCCGAAACTGACCACGCAGGCCGATCGGCAACACCTCGATCACGCCGTCGCGCATTTCGACAAGGACCGTCGCGGTCTCGACGACCTCGCCAAGGGAACACCTGGCCACAAACCGGTCCACCCGCAATATCTGGCCAAGGTCGTCAGCGAGGCGGCCAGCGACGACGCGGTGTTCACCTTCGACGTCGGGACGCCAGTCATCTGGGCGGCGCGGTACCTCAAGATGAACGGCAAGCGGCGTATGGTCGGCTCGCTTGTTCACGGCTCCATGGCGAACGCCATGCCGCAGGCGATCGGAATCCAAGCGGCTCAGCCAGGGCGTCAGGTCATCTCGCTGTCGGGCGACGGCGGATTCACCATGCTGATGGGCGATTTGATCTCGCTCACACAACTCAAGCTGCCGGTGAAGGTGGTCATCTTCAACAATGGAGTCCTGGGGTTCGTCTCGTTGGAGATGAAGGCGTCCGGCTTCGTCGACAGCGGCACCGATCTGCACAACCCGGATTTCGCCGCCATGGCGAGAGCCATGGGGATCCACGCGCAACGCGTCGAGGACCCGGGGGAATTACCCGGCGCTGTGGCAGCCATGCTGGCCCATGACGGGCCCGCGGTGCTCGACGTGGTGACGGCCAAGCACGAACTCTCCATGCCCCCGACCATCGGAGTCGAGCAGATGAAGGGGTTCAGCCTTTGGGTACTTCGCGCCGTCATGAGTGGCCGCGGCGACGAGGTGATAGACCTTGCCGAGACCAACCTCCTGGGCCGCTAAAGCGTGAAGTTGCCCCGGAACGACCGGGGCATGTGTCAGGACGTCCCCGCGGGGCACGAGGAATTTAGCCATAAGGCGAGGCGGTCGGGTGCGGTCTCGGCTTAGGCTCGTTCCATGCGGCACACACGACCGTCGGCTCCGATCAAGTTCGTGGATCGGTTCGCAATGGATCCTGCGCGCTTTGACTGCCGATCAGAGTTCGTGCTGCTCCTGTCCCCGGCACAACCGGTTCGGCAGCAAGTCACCCTCATCTCCCTCTTTCGTGGAGTCCATCATGCTGCTCCGCTTCACGCGGTAGCGAAATGAAACTCGAACTTCGTCCCCCGGCTCAGGACCGCCCAAGCGATCGAAAAGATCTTCTTCGCGAGTTCGACCAGCCACCATGGCAGTGCGTCGGGCACGAAAGGCCGTAATTGCCTCCCAGAGCCAACAGCTCGGTTCAGCGAATCCGCATTACCGCCAATGCTCCGATCTCTTGCAGACGGGCCACATGTGGAT
Organism: Lichenibacterium sp.; assembly: GCA_043758995.1. Lineage (GTDB taxonomy): Bacteria > Pseudomonadota > Alphaproteobacteria > Rhizobiales > Beijerinckiaceae > Lichenihabitans. The sequence continues at coordinate 2,275 of JAYVMK010000622.1, forward strand.
CGCCCTGTATGGCAATCCGTCCGAAGCGCTCCTTGCCGCCGCTCGACTCTGATGCGGCACCAAGCCGATCCAAGCCGCCAATTGGCGACCCGAGTTCAAGACGCTCGCTTGGCGAGATCGGGACCTATGGTGCGAACAGACATGGCTCGGCTCCGGATGGGGTTACGCCGCTAACCACTGCACGGCCGAACCACTCGGATCGGGGGCAGTCCACCTCATCAATCCTAGTCTTGGCCAGCCCCGGGGTCAGCAGATCATTCATCGCGATCGCTCCCGCTCGTCACTACACCTGGCTCGCTCCGTTGGCGGGGGCGGACGATCGACAGCGCAAAGTATGCCACGACTCGATCGATGAGGCGATTGGGCTCGATAGGGTCGGGTCCGGCTTCCTGCGCGATAAATCGGTCTATGTGCGAGCGGGCCTCGGACGCGCCCTCCTCGAGCGCGCGCAGGAGATCCGGACTTCGTCGCAGCAGCGGCTCAAGTGCGGCCTTGGACACCTGGAGGACTTGGAACGCCGTGAGAGCGCGGACTGAAACCGCGTAGGGCTCGCCAGTGAGGAGGGCCAACTCGCCGATGTAGTCCCCGGGACCAATCGTCCCCAAGCGCCTCTCGTCACCGTCCCGGCCGACGCGGACGACCTCGAGCGCACCGCGGGCGACGATGAACAGGGAAGCCGTTTCGCTACCCTGGCGTAGGAACATTTCGCCTGTTGGTCCACGCACGGTCAATGCGGCAGCCTCGAGGGCCTCCAGGTCCGCATCCGGCAGTCGACGGAAGATCTGCACCTCCGCCAGGAGTTGCCGAACCTTGGGAACCGCCCACCGGACCAGCGGCGCGCCGTTCCCGGGCGCCAGCGCGATACCGGCGTGCCTGAGGTGCCGAGCAATCTGTTGGAGCATTTCGGTGCGGACCGCGCCCTTCTCCGGGGACGTCGTATGAAAGGTAATCTCGTAGATCGAACCCTCTCCCCGCAAATCGGTGCAGTTGATGACCGGTTCAGAGTCCCGCGCGATGCCCGAGGACGTGAGGACGGCCTCCCACAGGAGCGCGATGGCGTCGGCCGGTAACACCATAGGGTCCAAGACGACCTTGAGACGCTCCCTCCGTGCCTCACTGGGTGAACTGCGATTCAGGAGGCGCGACTTGGCAACTACGCTGTTCGGTATGGTCGCAACATCATCCTCGAACGTGACGAGGCGGGTCGAGCGCCAGTTCGTCTCGACGACACGCCCCTCGGAGGCGCCCTCGATCCAGACGAGGTCGCCGACGGCGAAGGGTCGCTCGACACCGATCGCGATCCCCGAGAACAAGTCGCCCAACGTGCTTTGAAGCGCGAGGCCGAGTACGATGGCGATGATGCCCGACGTCGCGACAAGCCCGGTCACCGAGATGCCGAAGGTCAGGTCGAGGATCGCCAAGGCGGCCGCGAGATAGACGCCTCCAGAGACGAGGTCCGAGGCGAGGCGCGCCGGATGGTGATGATGGATTCCGAGGACGATCCGGCCGACGCCCAGCGTGCCGCGGGCGAGCATCAGCCACCACACCGCGACCAAGAGCCTCACCGCATTAAGAAGTAGGGGATCCGATGCCGGGAACCGTGGAGAGACGAGCGAGCCCACCACCGGCAGCATCGCTGCGGAGAGGCCTGCCAGCGAGCCGACGCTGACTGCCAGGCGGGACAACGCCCCGAGACGTCGCGTCAGTGCCAAGAGAGCGAAAGAGAGGACCGACACGAGCGCCGGGATGATGAGAGACATTGTAACCCTCGCGTGTTCGGTCACCTCGGCCTCTCGCCGCTATCGCGGGCCATAATCCTGGGCAAACGCTTCTCGCCGCAGGCCGAGACCGTCGGCCCTCGTCACTCGACTTGTCTCTCGATGCTCGTGCCCGTACGGCCTCCGGCCCGAGACGGGCACGGCCTCCGCGGTCGCAGGCACCGCTAGAGTGATGGTGATGCGTCGGCCGAGCGGCGTCCGCTCCCGGCCACCCCATCGACGCCCTTGACCGCACCACCGGGCCCCTATCCTTTTCATCGCTGGACACGTCGAGGCTTAAGGGCAGGGTCAGCCCGCGATTATGTGCTCCAGGCTCATTCACCTTCGTGGATGGTTGCATCGACTAGTCGCGTATAACCGATCACGACAAGCCGGGACTTTCGACAGCCGCCTTCATCGCCTGCACCATGCCGCCGAACCGCATGGACAAGCGGTCGGAGATTCTCGCACAACCTTCGTCGTCCATGGAGGAGCGGTCGAAGGTTAACGTATAGATCAGCTTACAACACTGCGGACCGGCCGGTTCCAACGCGACGGATCCATGGTAGGCGTATCGCGCCATCGGTCCGCGGATCTGCGCGTAGGTGTAACTGTGGCGAGAAATACCGACCACCGCTTCCAAGATGTCAGTTCCCACCGGTCGGATACTGCCAACTCCCTGCCCGCCCTCGCCTGCCCCACGTGGAACGCCTAGGAACCGCTCAGCCCCTTGGAAGTCGCCGATGATCGACCAAGCCTCGTCGACCTCTCCAGCGATGTCGGCTGAGACAGTCACGATCGCGAACGCTGGTTCGACCAAACATGAAGCGTTCTGTTCGTCTTCGTTTCTTGGCACGAGTACAGGGTCTGTCATCGCTAGCCTGCGAAGGTCGCGGAGATCGTGATCTCGCGTTTCATGGCCGAGGCGATCCTGCATGGCGCGCGGGCGCGCGGCGCAGTGGTCGAACCGCTCGCGAGAGATGGACGGCACTCTGGCTTCGAAAGCGGCAAGGGTCCGAGTATGGTCGGAACGATTGCCATAGGCCGGCCTACCTCGACGCAGGTCGAGGTGTCGACGTCGTCAGCGACAAGCACGATCGCGCCGACGACGACAGCAAGGGCTTGGCTCGAGCACTTGACGCATGCGTCCGCCAGCGACTCCCTTGGACTGTCCTCCCAGGCTCTCTCAGAGAGAAACGCGGAGCCGTATCCAGCCTTCCTCAATGCAGCGTTCCGGGTTGCTAGGAAGCTGGCGGATTCACTTCGAAATCCGGTCCAAGTCGAAGATGCATCCCCATACATCGGCATATCTCCAATTCATGTCCTTGGAGCCGCTTCGCAGGGCGGCTAACAAGTCTGACACCTTCGCCTATTATAGATGCGATCGTTTGAGCACAGTCGCGCCCCCTTGCGATGCCCTGTGCAGTCAAGAATCACTCAGCTGACGTCAACCTGAGTATCCCGCTCCCTTGACTAACGACAGCAACAGGACCTGTTCACTTTACGACAACGGGAGATCGGCCAGCCAGGAGGTGGTTGAGAGCGATGGCATACTCGGATGCCGATTGCTGGTTCTGCCCGGTGATCAGCTTGCCGTCGACCACGACGTGTACGCCCCAAGGCTCGACCGAGCTGAACTTGACCCCTGCAGACTCCAGAACCGTCTGCGGGAAGTTGGGAATGAAGTCCTTGCCGTAAAGGTCTTCGACCTGAGCATCCTCGACCCTAGAAAATCCCGTGGCTGTGCGACCGGCGAAAATCTCAGGAGCGTTGGCGAGGGCGATCGAGCCATGACAGATCGTACCGACAATCTTCCCTAGCTTCCAGGAATGCCGAAGGATCCTCGCAACCTCGTCGTTCGGGTAGAGGTCGACTGCGGCGCCACCGCCGCCGACGACGTGAACAGCGTCATAGTCCTCGGGGCGGACGTCCTTGAGCGCCACGGTCTCGCTCAGGCGCGACACCAAACCC
>JAYVMK010000623.1:0-3306 GCA_043758995.1 Lichenibacterium sp.
TCGGCCGCCAGCCCCGGAAGTGTTGGTGCCAACCTACACCGCTTGGCCGGCTGCGCTGACCCGACCTGCTTCGCCGGCCAAGCTACCCGTGGCGCAACGACCCACGGCGCACTAACATTCACACCGGACCACCCAATGGGGGCCGATCAGTTTTCTGTCGCTTTTTTCCTAAGTCTTGCATGCATCAATATACCAGTCGCAGAGGTGTCGCTTTAATCGATGCTTTTGTGACAGGCTGCAAGCTCAACACGGCGTTCGCCGGGCCGCTATGACGGATCTGGTGGAAGGCGGTCCTGCCGGTTTCGAAGGCCCGGTCTCGGGAGCAGACCCTCCAGCTTCAAGAATGATCGGGCAGCACGGGGAAACAGCCGCCAACGAGGTCCCAACAGGTCGAAGCGGTATGCAAACTCCATGGTCCCCAAAAACCCTTCATGATCGGCGGCCGCGTTCAGAACGCGACGTCGAGCGTGACGGGTTGGAGCAAGTACGCAACTGCTTAACAAACACCTTCGTGGATTTCGAAGGACGAAGACAGCTCGGGACCGTCAACGTCTGCGACCTCGTCCCTTCGCTCCGCGTGAAGGGAGTCTCGAGATCGTCACACCGATTGGAGCCGAGGACTACAACGGGGTCAGGTTTCGCCAACTCCGGGAAGGGCTCCCTCCCTTACGAGCACCTCATGAGCCGCCTTGAAGGCATCGAGGCCAGCAGGGATGCCGCAATAGGCCGTGGCGTGGAGAAGTGTCGCCTTAATCTCCTCCACGGTCACGCCGTTGGTCAGAGCCCCTTTCACATGGAGCTTGATCTCGGGCGCCCGGTTCAATGCCGTCAGCATGGCCAGGTTAATGAGGCTGCGAGTCTTGCGGTCGAGCGTCTCATCACCCCAGGCCCAGCCCCAGGCCCATGCCGTCGTCGCACGCTGGAACGCCATCATGAAGTCGTCGGCCCCGGCCATCGACGCATCGACGTAGTCAGCACCGAGCACCTCCCTACGGATAGGCAGACCCCTGTCAAACAGGGCATCGTCGTCGGACATGCGGACTTCTCCCTCGTCACCCGGCTGCGAAACCGGTCACAAACCGCCCATGCAGACGTACTTCAAGTCCAGATAGTCATCCATCCCGTAGCGCGATCCTTCGCGGCCCAGTCCAGACTGCTTGACGCCGCCGAAGGGTGCCACCTCGGTCGTGATGAGCCCTTCGTTGACGCCGACCATGCCGCAGCGCAGCGCCTCGGCGACCCGGAATGCGCGGGCGAGATCCCGCGTGAAGAAGTAGGCCGCGAGACCGTACTCCGTGTCGTTGGCGAGCGTGACGGCCTCCTCGTCGGTGTCGAACCGAAACACCGGCGCGAGCGGGCCGAACGTTTCCTCCTGGGAGATCGCGACCCCTCTCGTGACGCCGGTTAGCACCGTCGGTTCGAAGAAGGTGCCCCCGAGGGCGTGGGATCTGCCCCCCGTCGCGACGACGGCGCCCCGAGCCACTGCGTCAGCGATGTGGCCGCGCACCTTGTCGACGGCCTGCGGGTTGATCAGCGGTCCCTGCTCAGTGCCGTCATCGAGCCCGTCACCGACCTTCAGCCCTTTCACTGCGGCCACTAGGCGATTCACGAATCGATCGTGGATGCCCGACTGCACGATGAATCGGTTTGCACATACGCACGTTTGGCCTGAGTTACGGAACTTGGCAGCCATCGCCCCTTCGACGGCGCGGTCGAGGTCGGCGTCATCGAAGACGATGAAGGGGGCGTTTCCGCCAAGTTCCATGGAGACCCGCTTGAGGGTGCGGGCGCTCTGCTCGACGAGGATCCTGCCGACCCGAGTAGAGCCCGTGAAAGTGATCTTCGCGACATCGGTGTTGCCGGCCAGCTCCGCGCCGATCTCGACCGGCGATCCCGTGACGATGTTGACAACGCCCGGCGGCAGTCCGGCTTCCTCGGCGAGGACGCCCCAGGCCAGGCCCGAGAAGGGTGTCATCTCAGATGGCTTGATAACGATCGTGCATCCAGCCGCGAGGGCCGGGGCAAGCTTGCGAGCGATCATCGAGGACGGAAAGTTCCACGGTGTAATGGCTCCCACCACGCCAAGGGGCTCGCGAGTGACCAGGATGCGCCGATCCGACCAGGGGGATGGGACGACGTCGCCGTAGACGCGCTGCGCTTCCTCCGCGAACCAGCGGATGTAGGCGGCCGAAGCGCCGACCTCACCCCTAGCTTCCTTCAGCGACTTGCCCTGCTCGCTCGTCAGCAGCACGGCGAGCGGCTCAACGGCCCCTTCGACGATGTCGGCGAGCCGGCGCAGCACGGCGGCCCGATCCTTGGCCGTGCGCGCCTTCCAACCAGGAAACGCCGCCTTGGCGGCCGCGACCGCCTGGGCCGCTTCCTCCCGCCCACAATCGGGCACAGAGCCAAGCACCTCCCCGGTGGCGGGGTTCCGCACAGCTATCGTGCCGCCGCCCGAGGCGGCGATCCAGCGCCCCCCAACGAACGACCGTTCGCGCAGATACGCTTGGAGGTTCGGCGAAGCGTGTCCGGAACGGGCCATCAGAACACCTTCATGTCGGCGGGCCGGCAGGTCAGATCGATGGCGCGGCCAGGGACTATCGCCGCTCGCGCCGTCTCGTCGGGGGAAAGTCGGAGCGAGAGCGGGCTGCCCCACGCGGTCTCGACCGCAACCTGCGTGTACTCGCCGAGGTAGGTCATACCCTTGACGATCCCCTTGAATCCAGGCGAGGCGTCGGTGGGGTCACGCAGGCGCAGGTGGTCGGGGCGCACCAACACAGAAACATCCTCCTGGCTCGGCTTCACCTTGTCGATCGCGAGGCCCCGGAGCGCGGTGCCGTCGGGGAGGACGATGCTATCGCGGGAGCGGGACAGCTTGCCGTCGAGGAAGTTGGAATTCCCAATAAAACCTGCCACAAAGCGCGACGCGGGCGCTTCGTAGAGGTCGCGGCCCGTCCCGATTTGCTCGATGCGCCCGGACTGGAACAGAGCGACGCGGTCGGACATGCGCAACGCTTCCTCCTGATCGTGCGTGACGTAGAGGATGGTCACGCTCGTCTCATTGTGGATGCGCTTGATCTCGAACTGGAGTTCCTCGCGGAGCTTTTTGTCGAGGGCGGATAGCGGTTCGTCCATGAGCAGGATCGGAGGGTCATAGGCCAGCGCACGAGCCAGGGCGACACGCTGCTGTTGGCCTCCTGACATCTTCCCGGGCATGCGGTCGGCCATGCTGTCTAGGCGCACGAGCTTCAGCATAGCGGCGACCTTGACGTCGACCTCGGCCTTCGACTGCCGGCGTACGCGCAG
>JAYVMK010000624.1:0-7141 GCA_043758995.1 Lichenibacterium sp.
TCGGGTCACGACATCCTGACCTATCTGGCGCTGCTGACCGTGCCGCTCACCGCCTTCATGCTCTACCGCACCCGGTTCGGACTGCGCCTGCGCGCCACCGGCGAGAACCCCGCCGCCGTCGACACGGCCGGCGTGTCGGTTCGCGGCATCCGCTATGCCGCGGTCGCCATCGCGGGCGTGCTCTGCGGTTTTGGCGGCACCTATCTGTCGGTCGGCCAAGCGGCGGGCTTTCTCACCGGCATGACGGCCGGCAAGGGCTTCATGGCGCTCGCCGCGCTCGTCTTCGCCAAATGGCGGCCCTGGCCGGCGCTGGCCACCTGCCTGCTCTTCGGCTTTCTGGACGCGGCCGCCATCCGGCTGCAGGGCACGGTGCTGCCTCATATCGGCGAAGTGCCGGTCCAGGCCATCCAGGCGCTGCCCTACCTCTTGACCGTCGTGCTTCTCGCAGGCTTCATCGGACGCGCTCATCCGCCGCGCGCCGGCGGGATCCCCTATACCAAGGAGCGGTGATGGCCGTCATCGATGACCTGTTCGCGGCGGCCCGTGCCGCGCAGGCCGAGGCCTATGCACCCTATTCCCGATTCCGCGTCGGGGCCGCGGTGCTGGGCGCATCGGGGCGGATCTTCCCCGGCTGCAACGTCGAGAACGCCGCCTACCCGCAAGGCTCCTGCGCCGAGGCCGGCGCCATCGCCGCCATGGCGCTGGCGGGGGAGCGGAGCATCGCCGCCATCCTGGTGGTCGGGGACGGCGACGCCCTCGTCACGCCCTGCGGGGGTTGCCGTCAGCGCATCCGGGAATTCGCGGCTCCCCATACTCCCATCCATATCGCCGGGCCCGACGGGGTTCGGCGCAGCTTCACCCTCGACGAGTTGCTGCCCGAAAGCTTCGGGCCGGACCATCTCGTCTCCCACGGAGCCTGAACCGATGAGCGACACAGAGGCCGCCCTGGCCGTCCTGGCTGCGAAAGGCGTGACGGCACCGGTCGAGACCGGTCTGGTGCTCGGCACCGGCCTCGGCACCATCGCCGACGCGCTCGAAAATGCCGTGGAGGTCCCCTATGCCGACCTGCCCGGCTTTCCCGCGACAGGGGTCACGGGCCATGGCGGGAAGCTGGTCGTCGGCACCTGGGAGGGCGTGCATGTGGCGATCTGCCAAGGCCGCGCTCATTATTATGAGACAGGCGACGCCGCCGCCATGCGGGTGCCGCTCGAGGTCATGGCGAAGCTCGGCGCCCGGCAGGTCATCCTCACCAATGCGGCAGGCTCGCTGCATCCGGATTGGTATCCCGGCTCGATGGCGGTGATCGCGGACCACATCAATATCTCGGGCACCAATCCGCTGATCGGCACCACGGGTGACGATCGCTTCGTGTCGCTGTCAGACGCCTACGACCGGCACATGCGCCTGCGCCTCAAGCGCGCCGCCACCCAGGCGGGCGTCACAGCCCTGCGAGAGGGCGTCTACATGTGGTTCTCCGGCCCCTCCTTCGAGACCCCGGCGGAGGTGAAGATGGCCAAGCTGCTCGGCGCCGACCTTGTCGGCATGTCGACGGTTCCGGAGACCATCCTGGCCCGGCGGATCGGACTCAGGGTCGCGGCCATCTCGGTCATCACCAATTTCGGCACCGGCATCGGCACCGGGAACCCCACACATGGCGAAACCAAGGATGTCGCGATCGGCGGCTCCATCGGGCTGAAACGGCTGCTCCGCGCCTATTTCCGGGCGCGCGACGATGCCTGAAGCCAAGTCGGCCGCCGGAGGCCCGAAGCCTTCGGCCCTGCCCCAGGAGATCATCCGGCGCAAGCGGGACGGGGCCGCGCTGGCTCCGGCCGAGATCGAGCGTTTCGTGGCGGGCATCGCCGACGGCAGCGTCGGGTCCGACCAGATGGCGGCCTTCGCCATGGCGGTCTTCTGGCGCGGCATGGACCGGGCCGAGACGGTGGCGTTGACGCAGAGCATGACGCTCTCGGGAGCGGCGCTCGACTGGCGTAGCTTCCGGCTCGGAGGTCCGCTGCTCGACAAACATTCCACCGGCGGCATCGGCGACAATATCAGCCTCATCCTGGCACCAGCGCTGGCCGCCTGCGGGGCTTTCGTGCCGATGATCTCGGGCCGCGGGCTCGGTCACACCGGCGGAACGCTCGACAAGCTCGAAGCCATCCCGGGGGTCCGCACCTCGATGGAAGCGCGGGAGCTTCAGGAGACCGTCAGGACCTGTGGCTGCGCCATCGTGGGCGCCACGGCCGATATCGCACCCGCCGATGCACGGCTCTATGCGGTGCGCGATGTCACCGCGACGGTGGAATCGGTGCCGTTGATCACGGCTTCCATCCTGTCGAAGAAGCGTGCCGCGGGGCTCGACGCGTTGGTGATGGACGTCAAGGTGGGGTCGGGCGCCTTCATGGCTGACATCGAGGCGGCGCGCGATCTCGCCCGAAGCCTCGTCGCCGTGGCGACCGGGGCCGGTCTCCCCACGACGGCCCTCCTCACCGACATGGATCAGCCTCTGGCGGATGCCGCCGGCAATGCCGTCGAAGTGCGTCATGCGATCACGATCCTGACGCAGGCCCGTGTCGACGCGCGGGTCGAGGCCGTCGTGACGGCGCTGGGCGGCGAGGCCCTCGCCCTCGGTGGTCTGGCCGGCGATCCCGCCGAGGGGGCCCGGCGCATCGCCGAGGTGCTTCGCTCCGGGCGCGCCGCCGAGGTTTTCGCCGCCATGATCCGGGCGCAGGGTGGCCCGTCCGATCTCCTGTCGCGCCCGGCGCAGTACCTGCCGCAGGCCCCCGTGTGTCGCGACGTCTTTGCCGACTCGCGGGGCATGCTCTGCGCCATCGACGCGCGCCTGATCGGCATGGCGGTGGTGGGGCTCGGAGGCGGTCGAACGCGCGCCGGAGAGGCCGTGGATCCCTCCGTCGGCTTCGCCGGTCTCGCTCCGCTCGGCGCCTCTGTCGGCCCAGGGTCACGCCCGCTCGGGACCGTCATGGCGCGCACCGAGGCCGCCGCCGACGTCGCCGCGGCTCTGCTGCGCCGCGCTTGCCGGATCGGCGATGCGGCTCCCCCGGCTCATCATCCCGTGATCGAGCGGATCGATTCCGCCACGTTGGATGATCGCGCATGACAAGCGACACGCTTCTGGTCTCGGTCGGCAACGATCGGCGCGGCGCGGAACCGTGGCTCGCGAGCTTCGCTCGCCGACTGCCCCACCTCGCCGTCGCAGCTCTGGGCGATGCCGTCGAACCGGATCGCGTCCGCTATGTCGCGGCCTGGAAACACCCCCATGGAACGCTGGCTGGCCTGCCGGCGCTCGAGGCGATCTTCTCGCTCGGGGCCGGTGTCGACCATCTCCTCGCCGATGCCGCTCTACCGGCCGGCGTGCCGGTGGCGAGGGTGGTCGACCCCGACCTGACAGCGCGGATGAGCGAGTGGGTGCTGCTCCACGTCCTCCGCTACCACCGGCAGGCGGATCGCTACCGGCGCCAGCAGGCCGAATCGATCTGGGCCGACGATGCCAACCAGCCCGCGGCACGCGCCGTGCGGGTCGGCATCATGGGACTCGGCGTGCTCGGGGCGGATGCCGCCAGCAAGCTCCGGCTCATGGGTTTCGATGTCGCCGGGTGGAGCCGGTCGGCGCGTGAGGTGCCGGACGTCGCCTGTTTCGCCGGAACCGACGGACTCGGCGCTTTCCTGGGCCGCACCGACATCCTCGTCGTGCTGCTGCCGCTGACGCCCGACACGGCGGGCGTCCTCGATGCGGATCTGTTCGCCCGGCTGGCTCCCGACGGGCGGCTCGGCGGACCGATCCTGATCAATGCCGGCCGCGGCGGGCTGCAGCGCGAGGCCGATATCCTGCGCTGTCTCGACGATGGCACGCTGAAAGCCGCGACGCTCGACGTCTTCGAGCGCGAGCCGCTCGACCGCACCTCGCCCTTGTGGCGGCATCCCGCCGTGACGATCACACCCCACAATGCGGCCCTGTCGGACCCGGAGGCCATCGCCGACCTCATCGCCGGGCAGATCCTGGCCCTGGAAGCCGGCGAGCCGCTGCGGCATGTGGTGGATCGGGCGAAGGCTTACTGACGGTCGGGTCGACATGCCACCTTTCACGCTTCACCCCCGCCTCGCCGCCGATACGGTTCCAGTCGGCGACCTGCCGCTCTGCCGGGTGCTGCTGATGGCGGATGCCCGCTTCCCCTGGCTGATCCTGGTGCCGCGCCGGGACGACCTCACCGAGTTCATCGATCTCGCTGCGCCGGATCGCGCCGTGCTGATGGAGGAGATCGCGCTGGTGTCCTACGCTCTCCAGCGCGAGACCGGCGCCGGGAAGCTCAACGTCGGGGCGCTGGGCAATATCGTGACTCAGCTTCACGTCCATGTCGTCGCGCGCTCACACGGCGATGCCGCCTGGCCCGGACCGGTCTGGGGCAGCGGTGTGGCCCTTGCCTATGCGGACGATGCGGCACAGAGGCTCGTGACCCAGATCAGGGCTGCGCTCAGCTTTCGCTAAGGGGATCGAGCCGGTACAAGAACCGGCCTTCCCGCCCGCCGAGAGATCTGCATGGACGCCTCCACTTTCGCCAAGACGTCCGCCACGCTCGGCTTTGCCCATAATGCGCTGGACCGCCTCGCCAACCGCCGCGACGACGAGGCTTTCCAGGCCGATGTCGCGAGCTCGGCCGAAGCCCGAAGCCTGGCGATCGTCGGCGACGCGGCGGTGGTGCGGCGCGGACGCGGCGCCGTCGATCTGTGGTTCGACCCCTCCGGCCTCGCCGCGCTGGGTCCGACCGGGCAGCGGGTCTTCCTCGGAATCGACGCGCGCGGGCCGGCCTTCGCGGTCGAGATCGGCATGGAGCCTCCCGGCGAGGAGAGCGACTACGATCTCCTCACTCCGCGCCAGTTGGCGGCCGACGCCGCTGTGACGCCTTCGGACCTCGGCGCACTCGCTGAGGGCAAGTCGCTGCTGTCCTGGCACGCGACCCACCGGTTCTGCGGACGCTGCGGCACGGAAACGGTGAGCTCGACCAGCGGCTGGAAGCGGGAATGCCCGGGCTGCGGGCTGCATCATTTCCCGCGGACGGATCCCGTGGTGATCATGCTGGCGGTCGACGGAGACCGCTGCCTGCTCGGGCGCCAACCGCGCTTTCCGACCGGCATGTATTCCTGTCTCGCGGGTTTCCTCGAGCCCGGCGAAACGATCGAGGATGCGGTACGGCGCGAGATCGGCGAGGAGGCCGGGATCGCCTGCGGAACCGTGACCTATCTCGGTTGCCAGCCCTGGCCCTTCCCGTCCTCGTTGATGATCGGCTGCCTCGTCGAGGCGGCCTCGACGGAGATCACCATCGACGCGGAAGAGCTGGAGGACGCCCGCTGGTTTTCGCGCGACGAGGTGCGGGCCATGCTGGAGGGGCGGCACCCCGAAGGCCTCGCCTGCCCCATGCCCATGGCCATCGCTCACCACATCGTGGCGGCCTGGGTGGGGGTGCGGTGAGCGCGGGCTTTTGCGGCGATGTTGAGCGAACCGGGCCGTTCGTACCAGGCCTCGCCCCCTCCACCCCGCTTCGCGTGGTCCACCCCGCTTCGCGGGGGAGGTATGGCTGTGCTGGTCGCGGTAGTATTCCTCCCTCACGAAGCTAGGGAGGGGGACCGCCCGAAGGGCGGTGGAATGGGCAGACCGTGTGCGACGTTCAGGTGCACCCGAGGAAGCACTACATCGACAGCGCCTTCAGCCCCCCGCGGATTAGCGCTGCCGTTTGGGCTTCGGCACCCAGCGATGCCACGGCGCTGCCGACCGCACTCGCCGCCTGCGGGCGGCCGTAGCCGAGGTTGACCAGTGCCGACACGGCGTCCTCGACATTGCGGGGCAGCGGCGCGCCGGGCTCCTGGCCGGGCATGACGATGGCGTCGGTGGCGCCTCCCGGGCCCTTGTCCTTGAGTTCGAGAACGATGCGGGACGCCAGCTTGGGCCCGACGCCCGGCGCGCGCGCCACGGCGGTCTTGTCGCCACCCGCCACCGCCTGGGCCAGGGCGGAGGTCGACAGCACGCCGAGGATGGCCAGCGCCACCTTGGCGCCGACCCCCTGCACGCCCTGCATCAACCGGAACCACTCGCGTTCGGCCTCGGTCACAAAGCCGTAGAGGCGGATCATGTCCTCGCGCACATGGGTATCGATCAGCAGCGACACGGTCTCGCCGGGCTGCGGTAGCGCCGACAGCGTCCGAGGCGAGCAATGGACCAGATAGCCGACGCCACCGACGTCGAGGATCATCGACTCGACCCCCGCGCTATCGACCGCCCCGCGGAGCTTGCCGATCATCGTGTCCGTGTCCCCGCCGCGACCGCACGGATGATCGCCGCCTGCACGTTGGCGGGCCGGCGGTGGTTGGCATGGGTGATCGCCACAGCCAGCGCGTCGGCGGCGTCCGGCGTCGCGGCATGGCTCTTCGGCAGGAGGATCTTCAGCATGGCGGCCACTTGGGCCTTCTCGGCGTGGCCCGTTCCGGTCACGGCCTTCTTGACGATGTTGTTCGGATATTCCGCCACCGGCAGCCCGGCCAGCGCCGGCACCACCATGGCGATGCCGCGCGCCTGGCCGAGCTTCAAGGCGCCGCGCGGATCGGAATTGACGAAGGTCTCCTCGACGGCCGCTTCGTCGGGCCATTCGGCCTCGATGACCTGGGACAGGCCCACATGCAGCACCCGGAGCCGCTCGGAAAGCGGCGTGTCCGAGTCGGTATGGATCGCGCCCGACGCCACATAGGTCAGCCGCGAGCCCTCGGCCGTAATCACGCCCCAGCCAGTGTGGCGGAGGCCGGGGTCGATGCCGAGGATGCGGACCGGGTTGGTCAAAGGTCAGGCGTTCAGTTTGGCGACGAGCGCGTCCGAGACCTCGAAATTGGCGTAGACGTTCTGCACGTCGTCATTGTCCTCGAGCGCGCCGACGAGCTTCAGGATCTTTTCGCCGGCCTCGTCGTCGACCGCGATCGAGGTCTGCGGCCGCCACACCAGAGCCGCACGGCTCGGCGTGCCGAGCTTGGCCTCGAGCACCTTCTCGACGTCGCGCAGGGCCTCCAGGGAGGTCAGGACCTCGTAGCCCTCCTCGCCCGTCACGACGTCATCGGCACCCGCCTCGATGGCGGCCTCCAT
>JAYVMK010000625.1:0-11321 GCA_043758995.1 Lichenibacterium sp.
GTCGGAGGGCGGCTGGACGATGCTGGCGCTGATCTTCACCGTCGTCATGGTGGTGATCACTTTGGCCGGTTCGACCTGGGTCATGTACCACATGAACGCCAATATGATGCCGATGGCGCCGGCCGATATGAGCAACATGAAGATGTGACGATGCGCGACGACCCGGCAGCCCGACGACAGCCGTCGGGGCACATGCCTGTCGACGGCCCGCCGCCGCGCCGCTCGCGCCTGAGCCGGGTGCTTCTGGGAGTGGCGGGTGTTCTGACCGTCGCGGTTCTGCTGGGTCTCGGCACTTGGCAAGTCTACCGCTTGCAATGGAAGCTCGACCTGATCGCTCGGGTCGACGCCCGTGTTCACGCCGCCCCTGTCGGGCCCCCGGGTCCGCAGGTCTGGCCCGAGGTCACTGCGGATGCCGATCAATATCGCCATGTCGCGGCGCGCGGAACCTTCGACAATAGCCGCGAGACCTTCGTGCAGGCCGTCACCGAGCAGGGCGCCGGCTTCTGGGTGCTGACGCCCTTGCACACGGCGGCTGGCTTTTCGGTCCTGGTCAACCGGGGTTTCGTTCCGACCGACCGGCGCGATCCGGCCTCCCGCGCCGCAGGGCAGGTCTCGGGCGAGACCGGTGTCTCCGGTCTGTTGCGGGTGACGGAGCCCGGCGGGGCCTTCCTGCGCCGTAACGATCCCGCCGACGATCGCTGGTATTCGCGCGATGTCGCCGCCATCGCGGCGAAACGCGGTCTCGCCGAGCCGGTCGCGCCCTATTTCATCGACGCCGATGCGACCCCCAATCCCGGGGGCCTGCCGATCGGCGGCCTCACGGTGGTCTCTTTCCCCAACAATCACCTGGTCTATGCCATCACCTGGTACGCCCTGGCGCTGATGCTGGCCGGCGCGCTCATCTGGGCGGTGCGCGACGAGCGCCGATCGCGGGCCGTGACGGTCGAGCCGGACGCGACCCGCGGCCCGTCATGACGGCCTTGATCGACGCGCCCAATGGTGCGGCATCCGACCGGAACATGGCTCTGCCAGCGCCCGACGATGGGGCCGGACGCGCCAATCTCCTCCTCCTCGTCCAGCTTCGCTGGATCGCCGTCGTGGGACAGCTGGTCACGATCGCCGGGGTCGGGCTGATCCTCCACGTGACGCTGCCGCTCGGCGCCATGGCCGCCGTTCTCGCCGGCCTCGTGGGATTGAACCTCGCCAGCCTCTGGCGCCTGTCCCGTCCGGCGCCGGTGGCCGGGCCCGAACTCGCACTCGCCATGCTGTTCGATGTCGGGGCACTGACGCTGCAGCTCTATCTCACGGGAGGCGGCACCAACCCCTTCGTCTTCCTCTACCTGCTGCAGGTGGCGCTCGGGGCCGTGCTGCTCGATCGGGTCGCCGCCTGGGCGCTGCTGGGGACGACGTCCCTCGGTTTCGCCGCGCTGACGATGGTCTATCGCCCGCTCGACCTTTCGGCCCTGCCGGGCGAGACCCTCTTCGCCCTGCATGTGGTCGGCATGCTGGTGTGCTTCCTGCTCGATGCGGCCCTGCTGGTCGTTTTCGTCACCCGGGTCACCCGCAATCTTCGGGAGCGCGATGCACGGCTGGCGCTGCTGCGCCAGCGTGCCGCCGAGGAGGACGGGATCGTGCGCATGGGGCTTCTGGCCTCGGGAGCGGCGCACGAACTCGGCACGCCGCTCGCCACCTTGTCGGTCATCCTGGGCGACTGGCGGCGCATGCCGGCGCTGGCCGCGGACCCCGAAATGCTGGGCGAACTCGATGTCCTCGAGGCCGAGGTGCGGCGCTGCAAGGCGATCCTCACCGGCATCCTGGTGTCCGCCGGGGAGACCCGGGGCGAATCCGCCGGCATCACGACGTTGCACACGTTCCTCGACGATCTCGTCGAGGACTGGCGCGAGGCGCGCCCCAGCGCGCATCTGCTCTACGAGAACATCGTCGCCGAGGACCCACCCATCGTCTCGGACACGGCGCTGCGGCAGGTCATCGTCAATGTGCTCGACAATGCCTTCGAGGCCTCGCCGGCCTGGGTACGCTTCGAGGTGGGGCGGGACGGCGGATTGCTTCAGCTCAGCGTCACCGACAGAGGCCCGGGCTTCGCGCCCGACATTCTCGAGGGGCTCGGAACACCCTATCGCTCCAGCAAGGGCCGTCCCGGCGGGGGGCTCGGCCTGTTTCTGGTGATCAACGTGGTTCGCAAGCTCGGCGGGCGGGTGACGGCGTCGAACAGGCTCGGTGGCGGAGCGGCCGTCACCTTGTCCCTGCCGCTCGCGGCCTTGTCGGTTCAGCAGGAGGCCGCGAATGGCGTCTGACCCCCTTCTGGTCATCGTCGACGACGACGAGGCCTTCGCCCGGACGCTGAAACGCTCCTTCGAGCGGCGCGGCTACGAGGTGGCGGTGGCGCCGACACTGACGGATCTGCGCGCGCTGCTGAGCGAGCGGACGCCGGGTTTCGCCGTCGTGGACCTGAAACTCGCGGGGGCCTCGGGCCTCGCCTGTCTCGAAGCGCTGCATGCCCATGATCCCGCGACCCAGATCGTCGTGCTGACGGGTTTCGCCTCCATCGCCACCGCGGTCGAGAGCATCAAGCTCGGCGCCTGCCACTACCTCGCCAAACCCGCCAATACCGACGATATCGAGGCGGCCTTCGCCAAGGGCGCCGGCAATGCCGCCGTGCCGCTCGGCGACCGTGCGACATCGATCAAGACGCTCGAATGGGAGCGGATCCACGAGGTGCTGGCCGAAACGGGTTTCAACATTTCCGAAACCGCCCGCCGCCTCGGCATGCACCGCCGCACCCTGGCGCGAAAGCTCGAGAAACGTCAGGTGACGTAGGGTCGGTGAACTCCAACCACTCTCTCCACCGTCGAGGCCGAGCGCGGTCCCGCTATCTAGGGTCGGAACCCCATCAGACTGGCTGTGCCAAGCCGGCTTGCGAGCCGATCGGGACCCTCGTCACTGGTTCGGCTCACGCGGAAGCTTTCGTCCGAGGAACCGGTTTCACGCCTGTGGGGACCGTCAATGAGCCGGTTCGATTTGGATGGTTCGTTTTGAAAAGTTCGATTTGGATAGGGGGTCTTGCGACCTAAAGCGAACTGAAAGGGCGGTTCGCTCAGAGCATACCTCAAGCGAACCGGTCGAGGTACGCCGTCAAGGCTCAGCCGCGTCAGGCTCCTCCAGGTTAACGGGGTGCTACAGAAGAAGGTCAGTCTAGGGTGTTTCAATAGAGATACAGCTCAATCAGTCTAGGGACGCTGAGCAGGAGAGCGCGTTTTACTCGTGGCTGCTTGCATTAGCTCCGATGTAAGAACATCCAAGTTATCCTCGAACTTCAAAGTCACGTACGCTTCGCCACTAGTGAGTGTGTACATAGCGCAGCCTAAAAACGCTTTTCCCGTGTTTGGAAACAGCCATGATTGTCTTTTTATAATGTCCCCGCTTTCCTTGACTCGAACATCCGGCAGATGGTCACTCTGGATCGGGAGACCGCCCCAATCTGCCTGACCAAGGCAATAGTTTTTTCAAGCTTATTAGCTTTGACTAGTTTATCGCTTTTTGTCTCAGCTGGGTACTCTTCTTCTTCAATTTGTATCGCTCTTTCTGTATCACCAACAAATACCGCGTCCAAGACTCTCTCGCAGCGATCTGCTTCCTGCAACGCTGTACCAGCAAATGCCGGATTTACTAGGAAGGTTCGAACGATCATGACGAAGAGAAAGACTTTCATTTTTGCGCACTTTCATGACATATCGCAGCCAGGCCTAAGAAGGTGGGAAGTTATAGTGGAGTCGGAGAACCCCGAAGCCGACCTTCGTAGTCCGGCACATACCTCGCGACCATACCAGCGTAGCGAAGCAATGACCGTTCCTTATTCACGGGAGCCATAGTCTGTTTTGGGTGTACCCATAGCGAACCTGTCCAGGCAGGGTCGCCGCGCCCGGCCGCGCCGGTCGCATCGATCACGTCCGTCAAGGTGGTGGAGAATTGTTGGGTGTTCACCGCCGCCTCTCGCGGTCGTCACGGCGTCTCCCGGCTGTCGCGTCCCGCCAGGCCCTCGATGATGGGGCAATCCGGGCGGTCGTTGCCGGCGCAATGGTCGGCAAGGCCGTGCAGCGTCGCCACCATGTCCCGCATGCCGGCGATCCGCGTCTCCAGATCCGCGATATGGTCGAGGGCGATCCGCTTCACCTCGGCGCTCGACCGGCCGCGGTCGCTCCAGAGAGCCAGCAGATCCCGGATCCGCTCGATCGAGAAACCGAGGTCGCGGGCGCGGCGCACGAACTTCAAGCGGGCGACGTCGTCGGGCGCATAGTCGCGGTAGTTGCTGTCGCGCCGCTCCGCCGGGGCGATCAGCCCGATCGCCTCGTAATGGCGGATCATCTTCGCCGAGGCCCCCGAGGCCTTGGCGGCCTGCCCGATCTGCATGACGACCTGCTCCGTGGAACCGCGCTTGACCTTCCCATGATGGGAAGGTGCAGGGTCGTGATCAAGGATGACCATCATGACCCATTCGTTCGATGCCACCGCGCCGGCTTGCGGCTGCGCGGCTCCCCACGCCCACGATGCCGGGCCGTCGACCGCCAAGGATCCCGTCTGCGGGATGACGGTCGACCCGGCCAAGACGGCGCATCATGCCGAACATGGCGGCTCGACCTATCACTTCTGCTGCAACGGCTGCCGCACCAAGTTCGAGGCCGACCCCGCCAGATATCTCTCGCCCCGACCGCACGAGGTGGCTCCGGCGCCGCCCGGCACGATCTACATCTGTCCGATGGACCCCGAGGTGCGCCAAGCCGGCCCCGGCGCCTGCCCGATCTGCGGCATGGCGCTCGAGCCCGAGGAGGTCACCGCCGAGACCGGCCCGAATGTCGAATTGATCGACATGCGCCGCCGCGCCTGGCTGGCGGCCGCGGGGACGCTTCCGATCGTCATCCTGGCCATGGGCGCGGATCTCTGGGGCGATCGCTTCCCGCTGCGGGGGGCCTTGTCGAACGGCCTGCAACTGGTTCTGGCCAGTCTGGTCGTCTTCTGGGCCGGCTGGCCCTTCATCGCGCGCGGCTTGGCGTCGCTCCGCTCGCGCCATCTGAACATGTTCACGCTGGTGATGATCGGCACCGGCGTGGCCTGGGCCTATAGCGCGGTCGCCACCCTGCTGCCCGGCCTGTTTCCGCCGGCCTTCCACACGATGGACGGTGCCGTCGGGGTCTATTTCGAGGCCGCTGCCGTCATCACGCTGCTGGTGCTGGTGGGGCAGGTCCTCGAGCTCAAGGCGCGCGACAGCACCTCCGCCGCCATTCGCGGCCTTCTCGATCTCGCGCCCAAGACGGCGCGCCGTATCGCTCCGGACGGGACCGAGACCGACGTCGCGCTCGACGCCATCCTGGTCGGCGACCGCCTGCGCTTGCGCCCGGGCGAGACCGTCCCGGTCGATGGCACGGTCGAGAGCGGCGAGGCGACGCTGGATCAGTCGAGCGTCACGGGCGAGTCGCTGCCCGTCTCGAAGCGTATCGGCGACGCCGTCATCGGCGGCACGGTCTGCCGCGGCGGCGGCCTCGTCATCCGCGCCGACAGGGTCGGGCGCGACACGCTGCTGAGCCGGATCGTACAACTCGTCGCCCAAGCGCAGCGGAGCCGGGCCCCCATCCAGCGCATGGCGGATCGCGTCTCCGGCTGGTTCGTTCCGGCCGTTCTGCTCGCCGCGGTTGCTGCCTTCGTGGTGTGGATGGTGGTCGGCCCGGAGCCGCGCTTCGCCTTCGCGACGATCGCCGCCGTCTCGGTCCTGATCATCGCCTGCCCCTGCGCGCTGGGCCTCGCCACCCCCATGTCGATCATGGTCGGCATGGGGCGCGGCGCCAGGGCGGGCGTGTTGATCCGCGACGCCGAGGCGCTGCAGCGGCTCGAGAAGGTCGACACGATCGTGCTCGACAAGACCGGGACGCTGACGAGCGGCAAACCCGCCGTCACGCGTATCGTGATCGCGGAAGGATTCGGCGAGGACGAGGTCCTGGCGCTGGCGGCGGCGGTGGAGCGCGCCAGCGAGCACCCGCTGGCCCAGGCCATCGTCGACGCCGCCCTGGCCCGCGGGCTCGTCCTTGCGGAGGTGGAAGGCTTCGATGCGCCGGCGGGACGCGGCGTCTCGGCCAGGGTCGACACGCGCGACGTGGTGATCGGGTCCACCCGTTTCCTCGACGAACGCGGCATCGCGACCGGCGCGTTGCAGGCCGAAGCCGACGCCATCCGGGGGCAGGGCGCCACTGCGGTGCTGGTGGCGGTCGCGGGTCGGCTGGCGGGCGTGATCGGCGTTGCCGATGCGGTCCGCGCCAGCAGCGCAGGCGTCGTGACGGCGTTGAGAGCGTCAGGTCTACGCATCGTCATGCTGACTGGCGACAACGAGGCCACGGCGCGTGCCGTCGCGGGCCCGCTCGGTATCGACGAGGTCGTGGCCGATGTCCTGCCGGACGCCAAGGCGGCGACGATCGAGCGGCTGAAGCGGGAGGGGCGGGTCGTCGCCATGGTGGGGGACGGCGTCAATGATGCTCCCGCCCTGGCGCTCGCCGACGTCGGGATCGCCATGGGCACCGGGACCGACATCGCTATGCAGAGTGCCGGCCTTACCCTGCTCGGCGGCGATCTCGCGGGGCTCCTGCGGGCGCGCCGGCTGGCGCGGGCCACGATGGGCAACATCCGCCAGAACCTTCTCTTCGCCTTTCTCTACAACGGCATCGGCATTCCGGTGGCGGCCGGCGTGCTCTATCCCGCGACGGGCCTGTTGCTGTCCCCCATGCTGGCGGCCGCCGCCATGGCGCTCTCCTCGGTCAGCGTCATCGCCAATGCGCTGCGACTGCGCACGGCCGATCTCGGCTGATCTCTCCTCCCGTGCCGCCGCAGGCGGCCCTTTTGAAAGCAGCACTCATGATCAGGATCCCGGCCCTGGCCTTCGCGGCCTCGCTTATCCTCCCGGCGGTGGCCGGGGCGGCCGAACCGATGAAGATGGACCATTCCGCCATGATGCCGGCGGCGGCTGGCGCGCCGGGCTCCGCCGACGCGGCTTTCGCGGCCGCCAACGATGCCATGATGAAGGGAATGGAGGTGAAGCCTACCGGCGACGCCGACCATGATTTCGTCGCCATGATGCTGCCCCACCACCAGGGCGCGGTCGAGATGGCCCGTGTCGAGCTGCGCTACGGCAAGGACCCCGAACTGCGGCGCCTGGCCACCGCCATCGTCAAGGCCCAGGACATCGAGATCGGGACGATGCGGGCCTGGCAGAAGCGGCACCCGCACTGAAGGTCCTCAAACCTCCGACACCGCCAGGGACGGCGCCTGGCGGGGTGCGACGCGGCGCTGCAGCCAGCGCGTGACGGGCACTTCGACGTATCGGTGAACCGTAAAGCTGGCCGCCAGGGCAGACCCGACCAGCAGCATCATGAACGGAACGGGTGGCAGGCGGGTCAAAACCACGACGCGGCCGAGCAGGGCTTCGATGGCGGCGTAGAGGCCGTAATGAACGATGTAGAGCGCGTAGGAGGCGTCACCGAGTCGCTCGAGCCCGCGCCGGATCGAGCCGGCAGGGCCCGTCGATGGACTGAGCGCCATGGCGCCGACGATCGCGGCGGCGGGTAGGCCCCAGGCGACACCGCGCCAGAGCCCCCACCAGCTGTCCATCGAGGGCACCGAGGCTATCACCGCCGTAAGACCGCTGGATACGAGGACCATGGCGGCCAGCCGCGGCAGCCTCCAGCCCGACAGCACCATCTCGGCGATCAGGAGGCCGGCGACGAACTCGAGGATCTGGCTCGCGCCGAGGTAGGACAGGCCGGGGGGCAGCGGGATGACCAGGTTTGCCGTGACCAGCCCGGCGAAGCCGACCGCCAGGGCCGCTACGGCGCCGCGACGGGGCAGGCCGAGCACCAGGGCGAAGCAGAGATAGAAGAACATCTCGTAGTCGAGCGTCCACCCGAGCGGATAGACGGGAAACGAATCCGGGTTGACCGGTGCGAGATAGGGCACGAAGGCGAGCGACCGGGCGATGAACTTCGCAAAGGCTGCATGGCCCAGTCCGCTGCGCGCCTCTTCTCGATCGAGCAGAGCGAAGAGAAGCGTCATCGCCCAGTAGAGGGGGACGATCCGGGCGAGGCGTTTGGCGAAGAAGGGCAGGGCGGACCGCGCCTTGCCGAACAGCGGCTCCGAGGCGTGGACCATGACCAGCCCCGAGATGACGAAGAAGACGTCGACCCCGAAGGCGCCTCCGATCAGGTGCGGCAGGGTCGACGGGATGCCGATCCCGTCGACTTCGTCGCGGGCATGGAACACCACGACCGCCAGGGCCGCGAGGCCGCGCAGCACCTGAATGTTAGACAGTTTCCGCATGCACGCTCCCGCCCCGAACGAGGGGCTGCGGAGTCCTGGACCTCGACGGCGGCGAAATTATTTCGCCGTCGCCTAACGCAAGTCGCGTCTCCCAACGGGTCACCGGCCGGCAAAGGCGTCAGATCGACTGGAGCGCCTGGAAGTGACGCTGGGCGTTGCGGGCCGCGATCCATTCCTGAGCGAAGTCGGGCGACACGCGGTAGCGCTCGCCGTCCCACTCGTACCAGCCGCCTTGGTCGAGCTTCGGCGGGGCCTCGTCGCCATGCAATTCCACGGTGACGCGGCTCAGCGCCATGGTGACGAGCTCGGGCGAGCCCGCGCGCCGGGCGATGTCGGCCGCGGTGCCGCGCCCTTCGGCCACCTCGTCGATGATCTCCAGATAGCGGACGGCCGGGGCCGTCCACCGCTCCTGCTGCAGGCGCGTCAGCGCCGTGTCGACACGATCCTTCCAAGCGGTCTGGGACATGCGGATCTCCTCAAGCCTGAGAGACTAGGCCGACGGCGCGGTCAGCCGCAATGGGGCGGCGGGTGGCCTACGCGAATGTGAATGGAACATGAAGGCTGCGGCGTTGCCGCACCTCAGGCCGCACCCCGATCATGCACCGGCGAGACAGCGGCTTTCCGGGATCGCGTAGACCCGATCGCGACCGAGCGCATGGGCGATGCGGCGACCGTCCTGCAGCAGGCCCGAAAAGGCCGGGTGACGGAAGTTGAGTCCGCCCGCATAGGCGCCGAAGGCCGGCATGATGCAGCGCGTTCCGTCAGATACGAAACAGCGGCGCCGCACGGCACTGCCGGCTCCCGCCACGATGGCGACGGGATGCAGATGCCCGGCGATCTCGCCCGCGGCGGCACCCGGCAGGGGCTCGTGGCGCAGTGTCAGCGGACCGAGGTGCCAGGCATCCGCGGTCTCGCCCCGCAGGCCTTCGGGTGGTGCCGGATCGTGGTTGCCGGCGAGCCAGAGCCAGTCGCGTCCCGCCTGAAGCGCCGCCAACGAGGCACGATCGGCCTCGCCCATCCGCGTCGCGCCGCCGCGGTCGTGGAAGGAATCGCCCAGCGCGACGACGAGTCGGGGCCGGGTGCGCGCCACCACGGCGGCGAGTTTCGCCAAAGTGGCGGCCGTGTCGTAGGGCGGCAGCATGGCGCCGCGTCGCGCGAAGGACGAACCCTTCTCGAGATGGAGATCCGCCACCAGCAGCACGCGGTCCTCCTCGTGGAACAATGCGCCGCAAAAATCGGCGAGCAGGTCCACGCCCGCGATCGTGACATGACTATGCATGCGAGCGACTACGCCTGGTCTGGCCTCGACCGGCGCCTTCCGTTTCAACGCTGTCATCGTCCGCGGTGGCTTCCTCGATCAAAACGTCCGCGGCATCGGCCAAGACCGCATCCTCGGCCTCGCCGTAGACGGGCTCGCGGCCGATCTCCAGCATGATCGGGACGGCGAGCGGTGAAATCTTCCGAAGCGGCTTGTGCAGGATCCGGCCCCGGATGCGCGACAGTAGCTCGCCGAGACGCCGAAGATCCAGGAGTCCGGTCGCCGCATCCTCGCGTGCCGCCTTGAGCAGGATGTGGTCGGGCTCGTGCCGGCGCAGCACGTCGTAGACGAGATTGGTCGAAATCGTCATCTGCCGCCCGGTCTTCTCGCGGCCGGGATGACGGCGCTCGATCAGCCCCGAGATGGTGGCGCAGATGCGGAAGGTGCGCTTCATCATCGAGGATTCGTCGAGCCACGCCTCGAGGTCATCACCCAGCATGTCCTGATCGAACAGGTCTTCCAGCGTCACGAGCCCGCGGGCGATGCTCGCGCCGACATCGTGATGCGACCAGACCGCGATCGCGTAATCGTTGGCGACGAAGCCGAGCGGCCGGAGCTTGGCGCGTTCCATGCGGCGCGACAGCAGCATGCCGAGCGTCTGATGCGCCAGCCGCCCCTCGAACGCGTAGGCGATGAGGTAATTGCGGCCGCCCCGCGGAAAGGTCTCGACCAGCATGCGGTCGCGCGGCGGCAGCGCCGACTTCACCTTCTGCAGCGCCAGCCAGTCCTCGACCTGATCGGGCAGGTCGAAATCCTCGGGGCGGGAGGTCATGGCCCGCACCTGTTCGGCGAGATAGGTGCTGAGCGGGAACTTGGAGCCCGCATAGGAGGGGATCTTGGGTTCGGTGCCGCCGACCCGTGCGCAGAGGGCTTCGTCGTCGACGATGGCCTGGAGGGCCAGGATCTCGCCGCCGAAGAGGAACGTGTCGCCCGGCAACAGCGTCTCGAGGAAACCGTCCTCGACCTGGCCCAGCACGCGACCGCCGCGCCCGATGGGTCCCGTCGCCATCGGCACGCCGGACGCCGTCGTGCCGCCGGCGCCGCGCGAGCGGACGAGCCGGACCTTCAGCATGGCGGCCTGCACGATCGTGCCGACGTTCATGCGATATTGCTGGGCGATCTTGCCGTTGGAGACGCGCCAGAGCCCGTCCTTGGTCTGGCGGATCTTGGCGAACCGGTCATAGGTCCGGAGCGCATAGCCACCGTGGGCCACGAACTCGATGGCGCGATCGAAATCCTCGCGGGACAGGTCCGCATAGGGCGCGGCGTCGGTGACCTCGGCAAAAAAGGCATCGGCCTCGAAGGGCTCGGCGCAGGCCATGCCGAGCACGTGCTGGGCCAGAACGTCGAGAGCGCCTGAGCGCGGCACCGGCGTGTCCTGGGCACCGGCGGCGGCAGCCGTGATGGCGGCGCGGCATTCGAGCACCTCGAAGCGGTTGGCCGGCACCAGAATGGCGCGCGACGCCTCGTCGAGCCGGTGATTGGCGCGCCCAATCCTTTGGATCAGCCGGCTCGCTCCCTTGGGAGCACCCACATTGATGACGAGGTCGACGTCGCCCCAATCGATGCCGAGATCGAGCGTCGCTGTGGCGACGACGGCTTTGAGCCGGCCCTCCGCCATGGCGTCCTC
>JAYVMK010000626.1:0-2664 GCA_043758995.1 Lichenibacterium sp.
CGCGTCCAAATCTCTGCACTTAGTCGAGACGCCCGTGGCAGGCGCCGGCTCCTGCGGTCAAGGGCGGGCAGCCTAGCCATAGCCTAAAGCTGGACGGGCGTTAAAAGCAGGCGGCCAACAGGATCCAGCATCCTCGATGGGTCGGCTTGAGAGCGGATCTCAGTTCGTGGATATGCATGGCGACCTCGAAGAAGTTTGCGTCCTCGATCGATGTCGCCCGACTGGCGGGCGTCTCCCAATCGCAGGTATCGCGGACGTATCAGAAGAACGGAAGCGTGTCCGACAAGACACGGGCCAAGGTGCTGGCGGCCGCCGCAGCGCTCGATTATCGACCGAACGCGATCCCCAGAATAATGCTGACTCACCGGTCCCACCTCGTAGCGGTGGTGACCGGTGGCTTGTCCAATCCATTCAACGCGACGGCTCTGGAAGCACTCACGGCCAGATTGCAGGCCAGCGGCTGGCAGCCCCTTCTCGTTCATGTCGACAGTGGTCATTCCATCGACAGCGCCATCCCCAGGTTTGCCAGTTATAGGGTTGATGCCGTCATCAGCGCGCTTGCGGTTCTGTCCCGGGACGCTGCCGACGAACTGGCCCGCATCGGTATTCCAGTGATCTCCTTCAACACCCCGCGGAGTAACGAGTGGGTGTCGTCGGTATCCAGCGACAATGTCGCGGCCGGCCGAGCCGTGGCGGGCCTGTTCGTCAGTCGTGGAGCTAGCCGATGCGGCTTCATCTCCGGTCCTGTCGACAGCCCCGCGAGCATCGAACGCTGGACCGGCTTCCGGGATCGGTTGAAGGAACTCTGCAATTCGCCCCCTCTCTGGCTAGATGGTGGCGCCTTCACCTATGAGGCTGGTCGGCGCGCCATCCTGGCGGCGGCTCCGGATCGCGGCCTCCCGGACGCAATCTTCGCCGCGAACGACCTGATCGCTTTGGGTGCTATGGACGAGCTGCGGCGACACCGTGACTGTAATGTCCCGGGGGATGTCATGATCGCGGGTTGCGACGACATCCCGTCCTCGTCCTGGGACAGCTACGACCTGACGACTATGGCCCAGGACATCCCCGCGATGGTCGATGCCGCGATGACAATGCTGTCGGCGGTGACAGCTTCGCCAGTCGAGGGGCACTCGGAACGGGTGGTAATCCCCACGCGGCTGGTCGAACGGGGGTCGACGCGGCGGTTCGGTTCGTTTCCTCGCGAGCGTCACCCGCCTACAAAGGTCTGACAATTCCAATCGGGTTTCCGAGGCGGGTCTCCAAGTTTGAAGTTGCGAACTATTTCGGCTCGCCTCACGGTCTTTGCTGCCGTGCAGCACAACGCAATCTTTATCTTGCCCATCGTGAATTGATTGACAACTTTGCGCACCCTTAGCTAGCATGCCTTAATGAATAGCTAGTCAACGGGGAGCGGCATGGACCTTGGATTGTCCGAAAAGGTCGCCGTGATCACCGGCGGGAGTGTCGGGATTGGCTTAGCAGTGGCCGAAGGCCTCGCTGCGGAGGGCACCCATGTCATCATCGCAGCACGGACGTCTGATCGCGTCGAGGCCGAGGCTCGCCGCCTCCATGAGCGCCACGGAGTCCGTACCCTCGGAGTTGCCTGCGATGTCGGGACACGGGAGGGGACGGACACCCTGATCGCGGCAGCCGAACGGTTCGGCGGAGCCGATATCCTAATCAACAACGCTGGGACCGGCAGCAACGAAACCGTTATGGAGGCGCCAGACGAAAAGTGGCAGTCCTATTGGGATCTCCACGTCATGGCGGCCGTGCGCCTCGCTCGCGGCCTCGTGCCCGGCATGCAGCGGCGCGGAGGCGGCGTCATCCTTCACAATGCCTCGATCTGCGCCGCGCAGCCGCTTTGGTACGAGCCGATCTACAACGTCACGAAATCGGCATTGATGATGTTTTCAAAGACGCTGGCGACCGAAGTCGTTGGCGACAACATCCGGGTCAACTGCGTCAATCCCGGCCTGATTTTGACGCCGGACTGGATCAAGACCGCCAAGCAGTTGACGGCCGACACGGGTGGGGACTGGCAGGGCTATCTTGACGGCGTCGCGCGCGAGCACGCTCCCATCAAGCGCTTCGGCACGCCCGAAGAACTGGCCCACTTCTTCGTCTTTCTCTGTTCGGACAAAGCCAGCTATTCAGTTGGCTCCACTTACTTCGTCGACGGCGGCATGCTGAAATCCTTATAGAGGACAAAAGCAGGTTCAGACCTGATGTTTCTGCTTCGTGCGGGAAGCATTGCGCCGGCTGCTTTGCACACGCCGAAGAGCAGAATGAAAGCCGAGGAGGGTGGCTGATCGGCCCTCACGTGGAATGCAACAAGCGATCAGGGAGGAAATCGAATGTTTAAGACAGCATTACTCGCGGGCGGCATTCTTGCGATGTTGGCCGTCCCTGTGCTTGCGGCAGACAAGCCGATCATCGGCTTAATCACAAAGACGAACATCAACCCGTTCTTCGTCAAGATGAAGGAAGGCGCAGAAGCCAAGGCCAATGAACTCGGCATGTCGCTGCAATCGTACGCGGGCAAGGTGGACGGCGACAACGACAGCCAAGTTCAAGCTATCGAGGACCTGATCGCGGTAGGCGCCAAGGGCTTCATGCTGGTTCCGAGCGATTCGAGCGCCATTGTGCCCTCCGTCAAGA
>JAYVMK010000627.1:0-3537 GCA_043758995.1 Lichenibacterium sp.
GAGCCCGGACGCACGACCTGTGCCGGCCGCCGTCCGTAACCCTTCACCATGTTGGACAGCCGGAGCGGGACCGCCTGTCCTCCAGAACGGACGCTTACAGCCCCGCCGAGCGGCGTTGCCCTTCGCTGATAAAGACTATGGTTTGCTATCAACACAGCAGAGCAACTGTGACCGGTCGTCGGGTGAGCCGTCGACGTTGGCAACATGTACCTGAAATCTGCCTGAATCCGACGTGGCCTGGGAGAAGGCCGAGACCAAGGCCGCCTTCCTCAGCCTGATGATCGGTTGGGTGTGGCCGCGCGAACAGGCGATAGGTGCCGTGCTCAAGACGGCGCGCCGGGCTGAGGCTGAGGTCTGGGTGCTGTAGGCTGATGCCTATGAGCCTCTTTGATGGTCAGCTTTTTCGCGGCGCTATCATCATAATGCTGGCGAGGTGCAGGACGATCGCAAAACACCAGACGCACAAGAGCACGCCGCCGCCCGCTACGACCCCCACCCCCCACCCGAGTTGCTCCAACGGGCGCCACCGCTTTGGTGACATCGGTCCGCTGCCCAGGCTCATGTCTCACGCCCTCAAGATGAATTACCGCAGCCCCCTCACGATTGGGGCGACGAGAGGGCTGCGGGCTCCTCGCGACAAAGCCGCGATCAGCGATCAAATGCTAATTCGCGATGGTCTCCCACCGCCATGCGGCCGATTAGCGAGCCATCAACCATCTTCACCCACAAAGGGCGGGTCGGTCGTTCGGACCTTTGCGGCTGATGGATGGGGGGAGGCCGCGTCCGTATTGGCCTCCCTCAGGCCCTCAAGAACGACGAATTATAATATGTCGGAGCGCAACCCCTGGCCACAGCCCTCGTTAGCCATGATGTCAAATGATGGCTCATACCCTGTTCCGATCGTCGTGCTTGTGGTCGACGATGAAGCCGTTCTTCGCCTCATCGCGTCCGATGTGCTCGAGGAGAATGGATTTCAGGTTCTTGAGGCCGAGAATGCAAAAGCGGCGCTAAAGATGCTCGCCGAGCATCCTGGTGTGCGCGTGCTGTTCACCGACATCAACATGCCCGGAGCTCTCGACGGGTTGGACCTTGCGCGAGAGGTTCATGTGAGGTGGCCAGCCATTAAGCTGGTCGTCACATCAGGCAGGGCAAAGCCGCTGGGTCGCGAAATGCCGGATTCGGTTCGCTTCGTGGCGAAACCCTACTCGCCCGACCGGCTCGTGGAAGAGATCCGTCAGGCGCTCGTCTTATAGACGCCGATGAAGGGCGACGAGGTTCGACGCTCCGTTGTTCGTCGGCGGATGAACACAGGCCATGCACGCATGACTGCGACAACGCACCGTGGTAGGTGCGAGCCCGACACCGCCGTACTGCAGCGGCTGCAACGGGATCCGTAAGCGGACGTGACGTACGCGGCCCGCTTGGATTTGGTCGGGAGAGCCGGTTGATGCAGATCATCAGCGCACAGGACATCGTCGACACTGTTCCATCAAGCCTGCTGGTGCTCGACATGGACCTGCGCGTCCAATCGGCCAACCGCGCCTTCTACCGAACCTTCGAGGTCGAGCCGGACGCCACCGCCGGGCAGTTGTTGTTCGATCTTGGCAATGGCCAGTGGGACATCCCCGATCTGCGCCGGCTCCTGCTTGAGGTCGTGCCACGTGACGGGACCGTTGAGGGCTACGAGGTCGGACACGACTTCCCCGGTGTTGGGTTCAAGTGCATGCGCCTCAACGCCCGCAAGGTCTACCGGCCCGGCAACCACGTCCCGTTCCTGCTGCTCGCCATCGACGACATCACCGCGGAACACGAGGCTCGCCGGGAAGCCGAACGACAGGGGCGCCTGGCACGCAGCATCGTCGCTACAGCTCGCGATCCGATCGTCGTTCTGGAGTCGGACATGACTGTGGTCATGGCAAGCCGTGCCTTCGTACGCATGTTCGGCGATGACGACGGCGACCTGGTCGGGCGTTCATTGTACGACTTGGCGCAAGGCCAGTGGAAAGTCGGAAGGCTGCAGGATCTGCTCGCCCGCGTCGTGCCCGACGACGAGGCTATCGACGGCTTTGAGGTCGAGGACGACTTCCATGGGCTTGGGCGGCGGATCTTCAAGCTCAACGCCCGCAAGGTCTTCCGCCCTGGCAACCATGTTACCCGACTGCTGGTGGTGTTCGAAGACGTGACCGAGGCGCGCCTCTTAGAGCGGCACCGCGATATGCTCGCCGCTGAACTCGCCCACCGCATCAAGAACAGCCTGCAGATCATCACCTCCTTCGTGTCCTACGAGATGCGGCGGGCCGCCGAACCGTGCATAGCGGGCTACCAAGCGATGCAGAGCAGGATCGGCGCTGTGGCAGAGCTTTACAACGTGATCTCCCGATCCTCGTCGCTTGGACCGGTCCCTGTCGGCCCCTACCTGAAGGGCATTGCCGGCAGCCTGCGCTCGAGCCTGCTTGGGACTGGCGACCACATCGCGGTTGAGGTCGAGGCGGAGCCGCTCGCCATCGTGGCCGACCATGCGGTTACCATCGGCCTGATCGTCAACGAACTTGCGACGAACGCCGTGAAGTATGCCTTCCCTAGCGGGAGGGGCCGCATCGTCCTTGGTTTTACGCGTCGAGACGGCGAGGTCATCCTGACGGTGGCTGACGATGGGGTCGGTCTCGGGGCGACGACTGGAAGCGGCCCATCCTCGGGCAAGGGCTCCCGCTTCGTCGAGGCCTTCATCCGTCAGGTCGGTGGCACTCTGGCCATAGCGACTGGAAAGGCTGGAACGACATACACTGTCAGGCTGCCGGCCTCCATTATCGCCAAGTCGTGACGGCCCGTCAAACGTAATGTCGCCGATGGGCCAAAGACCTGAAGGCGTAGACGGCGTTGGGACAGGCCACGAAAGGACGAGCGATGATGCAGAACGAAGGCGGGCTGAGCCCCGTGACGGCAGGAGCGATCGCCGCCGCGACGGTCCTCGGCGCAGTGCTGGTGGGAAGGCGATCGAGCCCGTCCCCAGATCATACCCGAACCCGGCGGTGGTACAAAAAGCTGGAAAAGCCCGACTTCACCCCGCCGCCGCCCGTTTACGGCATTGCCTGGGGCGGCATCCAAGCGGGGTTGGCCTATGGGGGCTACCGGCTGCTCCGTCGCCCTCCATCCTCCGAGCGTACGCTGGCGCTGACCTTGTGGGGCGTCAATCAGGCGGCCATCGCGGGCTGGAGCGAGATCTTCTTCGGCCACCGCGCGCCGGGTGCCGGCACGCTCGCTGCGGGTGCGATGATCGCGACCTCGGCCGGCTATGTCGCTGCGGCCGCCCGCGAGGGCGATATCGCAGCCGCGACTGGCGTGCCGCTGGTGGCCTGGGTGAGCTTCGCGACGCTGCTCGCCGAGGAAATCTGGCGGCGCAACCATGGAGAACAGGCCTTGTCTTGGACCATGGTGCCTTAGTCTTACTGAGTCACAAAGCCGTTTTGGCGACTCAATCAAGTGGCCCAGTTTCAGTCCGTTGCGGGTCTGGAGCGGAACATGGCGGGAAAGAGTGAA
>JAYVMK010000628.1:0-4767 GCA_043758995.1 Lichenibacterium sp.
CAAAGCTCACTCGATGGCCACAGCCGCTTGAGGACCTGCATGACCCTGGCGAGTTCGTCGACCCTGCTCGACCTGCAATGGACCCAGCTCTTGCACGACGAGCGCTACCACAAGGACGTCGTGCTCCTGCCCTTAGGCGAGCGCGTCAAGCACATGGCCCTGCATATGGCCAAGTACGTGGGGTATCTCGCCGCCATCGAGGGCAACGACCCCGAGCGCGTGTCCCGCATCCTCACTGACGCCTTCATCATCAGCCTGGCGACAGCCAACACGCTCAATCAAGACCTTGGGCGCGAACTCGGCAGGCCTGCAGAGAGCAGCTCAGACTTGGCTACACTCGGCCACGAGTTGGCAAGCGAACTCGGGAAGACGGACGACACCTCAGGTCTGCTTCGCGCCTTCGCCCGCCACTCCGGCTGGCTTGCCAAAGCATGCGAGTCGCTTGACCATATGGAGTCGTTCCCGTTCCGGAACGCGATGCGCGAAAGCAACATCGCCCTGTTCAAGCTAGTGGTGTCGGCCGCGGCTGAGCGATCGCTCGACCTGACTACGCTTTACGCGGCACGGCTACGCGTGGTCGAGGAGCGGTCTATCTTTGACGGTCACCTGCGTAGCTTGTCGGTCGTGGCCCGATGAGCTTTTGGAGCGGTGAGACGCTCGTCGAGCGCCTCCCCGATTTGATCTCGCCTTACGAGGCCGCACAAGTTGACTGCGCCGCCTATCGCCTGCGCGTCGGGCCGGAAGTCTACATCTCCCCCACGGGCGAGGCGAAGGACGCGGCAACGAAAACAAAGGTGCCACTGGACCTGGGCGAAGCGTTCACCGTGCCGCCGGGCCAGTTCGCGTTTCTGCTCACGGAGGAACGGGTCACCGTTCCGAACAAGGCGTTGGCCTTTATCTCGGTAAGAGCCACCGTGAAGTTTCGAGGGCTTGTTAACGTCTCGGGTTTCCACGTCGACCCTGGATACAGCGGCCGTCTCGTTTTTTCCGTATTCAACGCTGGGCCCGGGCCGGTCCACCTCGCACGGGGCGATGACTGCTTCCTTATCTGGTACGCCGATCTCGACCGCGAGACCACGCTCGCTAAAACGAGTCCGGGCTTCCAGGACATTCCGACCAAGCTGATCAACCCTATCGCTGGCGAGATCCAGTCGTTCGCCGGGCTGCTAGCCAAGATCGAAGCCACAGACAAGCGCATGGACGCGGTCAGCCACGAGCAGAACCTCGTGCGCGTGATCGGCCTTGTCATCGTCGGTGCCATTGTCGGATGGTTCATCCGCGAGGTAACCACCCCGCCGCCCCCTGCCCAGGTCTCGATGACCGTTCCCATCACACCAGAACGCGCCGAACCACGTCCGGCCTTGCCGGCTCAGCCTTTAACTTTGCCCGAAGGTTCGTCTACTAACGTCGCACCGCGGGCGCCGCAGCCGACCTCGCCAACGAAACAATGACGGGTAGCTGCTCTCCGGCGCCTTGATGATGGCGAGTGAGATGGTCCCGAGCGTAGTTCTTGATTCCTACTGGCGGTTCGCGTCCGAACGACAAGCGATCCTAAGCCGACGTCTCGCGGGAGAGCCTGGTCCCTGGACCAGCGACCCCATCCTTCACGCGTATCGTTTCACGAATGCCTATCGCGTTGCCGATCGTGTCAGCCAGTATCTGATACGCGAGGTCCAGCAGGGTGCCGATCGCAGCCAGGAGCCGAACGAGGTCGTTTTTCGAACCATCCTGTTCAAGTTATTCAACCGCATCGAAACGTGGGAAGCGCTTGAGAACGCCTTGGGACCGATCGCATGGGCGACGTTCGACGTGGCCCGTGCTGCGTCGATCCTGGACACGCGCCAGGATGCTGGTACGCGGATCTACTCCGGCGCATACATCATGCCGCCACCCTGCCTTGGTCATGTCCGCAAGCACCGCAACCATCTCGCACTCCTCGGGCGTATGATGGAAGACAGGCTTGGTGATCGGCTGCGCCAAGCACCCTCACTCGCGGATGTGTACGAGCGGCTCTTACGGTACCCGGGGCTAGGTCCATTTCTGGCTTTTCAGTTCGCCATCGACATCAATTACACCGACCTGCTTGACTTCGACGAGGACGATTTCGTCGTTGCCGGACCAGGCGCGCTCGACGGCATCGCCAAGTGCTTCTTCAACACGAGCGGGCGGTCGCCCGCCGCCGTCATCGAGTGGATGGTTGAGAACCAAGAGGCCGAGTTCGACCGACTGGGGTTGGTCTTTCAACGCCTAAGCGATCGCAGGCTTCACCTCATCGACTGCCAAAACCTCTTTTGTGAGATCTCGAAATACGCTCGCGTCGCGCATCCCGACGTTCAAGGCCTCTCGGGCCGGACACGGATCAAGCAAGCGTATCGCATCGATCCACGGCCGGCCGGGCCGATCATGCTTCCACGGCGTTGGACTGAAGGGTTGACGGTCGAACCCATTGGCCGGACCGCATTCACGCCGCCTCCGGCCAGCGTTCCCGCAAGTGAGCGAGGACGATCTGCTCGGCGACCTGGATCATCCTCTCCTGTGCGCTCCGCTGCGCGCACATGACAATGTCCTCGACCGGCTCGGGATCATCACCCGATCCGATCTGAGGCGAGGTAAAGCGCTGCCCTATCGCGGGGTCGACGCCCAACATGGCGCAGTGGCCTTGGCCCTCGCTCGTTCGAAGCCATCGGGCGAGCGAGCCTTTCAGGATCTCCTCGATGATCAGGCCGTCGAAGAGAGATGGATCCAGTGTGGCCGGCAAACGGACGATCACCCCCCGTTCCGTCAAGCTGATGGGACTGCTTGGCGATGGCTGGACCTGGTCCGACATTTGACCGAGGGACCACTCGGACCAGCTGCGGTCGTCCTCGCTGTAACGACCCCCGACGTAGCAGCCTGCGCCGTAGCGGCGGCGCTTCATGGTCCGGATGCGATGCCACGCTTGGCCAGGATCCTCGACACCGACGTGGTAGCAGGGTCGGCGCAGCTTGAAGCTGAGGTCTTTCTGACCGATGCAATAGGCGATGAGAAGCTCTCGGCTCTCACCCGGGCGAAAGGAATCCTGCCACCAGGGAGAGGCAAAGGCCGCCGTGTGAGTTCGCTTGAGGTTTCGTCCACCGATCCGGGGGAAGTCGGTCGGCAGGTGCTCGCGGCGGGCTCGGCCGTCCTCGTCGAACGGTGCATCGGCCGCAAGAGCGCTTGGCAGAGTAACTTTCGCGGCACCAGGGAGGCCTTGGTCGATGAGGTCGCGAGCGTCCGACATGGCGGCGCGTACGGTCCGAAGCAGCCGCAAGGTGAATGGATCGATGGTGGAAAAGGACATGATGAGAGTCTCGGGACAGTCGAAGAAGCTGCCGATCGCGGCATGACGTCGGCCGGCATCGGGGAGGTCAGTCGGTGGCGTCCGCCACGGCGCCCAGTGCGTGGTCGAGCAGGATGTCCTCGACGATACGGATCAGGCGGTCCGGTCCGTCGACCGCATCAAGGAGGCAGATCTCCTGCGCCGGACTCAGCCGGACTTCCGTGCCTCCGCCGTAGGGCGTGAAGCGCCTCAGGCGCCCAGGTGTGAGTTCCAGCGCGGCGCAACGCGCGAGCCCATCTTCCGTCAGCGTCCAGCGGTCGAGCGCGGCCTCGCGGACCTTCGCGTCGAAGACCCGATCGAAATCCTGCCAATGCATCGCGGCGGGCAGGCGTACGGTGAGAAGGCGGTCCTCGACCACGACGGGGCTGCCCGGGGACGGGCCGATCACCGGGCGGATCTGCCTGGCGAACCAGTCGGTCCAGCCATCCCCTGCCTTGAGATAGCGCTGGCCGTCGTGCCAGACGCTTCCGGTCCGATCGCGGCGTACTTCGTCCATGCGCTCGGCCAAACGTCCCGGGGAGCAAGTGCTGGCCTTGGCCAGGCCGGTGCCGAGGACGGCTTCCAGAGCTTTTAAGCCCGAGCAGCTCGCGAGATAGACGCCGCGCTCGCGGCCCTGACGATACGCGTCGTGCCAGTGCTGGCTGACGAAGCGATCGCGGGCGGAGAGGTCGAGAGCGGCTCCGCCGACGGCAACGGCGGGGCACCAAGCCGGCTCGGCGTTGTCTGAAGACACACGGGAGCCCAGCAGAGCCGGGAGGAGGTCGTCGAGTTCGACTATGCCGGCCTCGATTGCCGTGCGCAGTTGCGCGATGAGCGGTTTGTGATGATCGTACATGTTTTGTTCTCGTCGCGAGGTTGAGAGGTAATGTTTCGATGAGCAGACGTCCGGCCACGTCGGTGCGGGCGCAGTCACGTTCGATGAGCGAATTGCTGATGGCCGAGCGTCTGAGCGCATCGCCTCACTCTGAATGGTCGATGAATCGGAGGCAGAAGAAAGTGAAGAAGTATGCGCCGGCGCTGATGCCGAGCAGGGTGGCGATAACGAACCAGGAGAGCGGATATCCCTGCAGCGGGAGCACGATCGCAGCAACCAGCGCGATCGCACCGGTCTGAGCCAGGGTGTTGCTTAACTGACGCCACAGGTTGTTATGGCGGAAGACGGCGAGGCGGCGTGCGTCGTCGGACTGGTCGGTCATGATGTTTGCTTTCTTATTGGGGAATACTTTTTCAGATTTGACAGAAAGGAGATTTTGAGAGGGCAGAAGAGGAGGATCGAGGGCGGGGATAGCGGCGCCGAGACGAAGCAGGTCGTCGGAGACGGAAAGGGCCAGTTCCAGGGCGGCGTCGAAGCCCCGCTCGGGCGGCCGCAGGCGAGCACAGGCCGCCTTGGCGATGAGGCCGGCGCGGCC
>JAYVMK010000629.1:0-5320 GCA_043758995.1 Lichenibacterium sp.
GTCGACCGGGACCAGGGCATGAAAAACGTGTTGGCTAAATATCCTGACATCAAGGTGCTGGCGACTGGAGACGGCCAGTGGATCCGCGACCCGGCCGTGCCTATCATGGAGGATTTCCTTACCGCCTATCCGAAGATCGACGCCGTGTTCTCGCATGCTGAGGAATCCTCCTGGGGCGCGCAGTTGGCGATCGCGCGCGCCAATCGCTGCAAGGACCGCATCAAGCAATATACGTTCGACGGTTCGAACGCCGGCTTCAAGGCCGTCAAGGCTGGCACTTTCCAGGCGGACGGCAACTACACGCCCTTCATCGCCGATATCGGGCTGAGGGCCGCGCTCTACAACCTGATGAAGAAGCCGATCACCGGCGAGACGACCTACAAAATGCCGGGTCACGAGCTTGTTCTACCCGACAGCCCGACCGTGGTGGTCGACAATGCTGACCAGTGGATCGGCCGTGGTTGGGGCGACTTCGAGCCCACCCCGGACCCCTGCAAGAAGTAACGAGGCCCCGGGTGTCCCACGACGCGACTTACGCGGGCGAGGCCGGGACTCCGGTCCGCCTGCACGCCCACGGTGTGAGCAAGTCTTTCGTGGGCAACCTCGTCCTATCCGGGATCAATCTCGAGGTCAGGGCGGGCGAAGTGCATGCGATCGTGGGCGAGAACGGAGCCGGCAAATCCACCCTGATCAAGATTTTGGGTGGGGTTCACCAGCCGGATGCCGGCCAAGTCACTGTGGATGGCGTGCAGCTCCGCATGCGCTCGCCACGCGACGCGCTGGCGGCCGGCATCGTGGTGATCCATCAGGAACTGTCGCTCGTCCCCGACCTGTCGTCCGAGGAGAACATCTATCTGGGCCGCTTTCCGCGCACGGCCTTCGGCACCGTCGATCGCGGTCTGATCCGGACGCGCGCCCAGGCGCTGTTCGACCAACTTGAGATCGCGATCGACCCTCGCCGCCCGGTCGGGACGCTGAGCATCGCGCAGCAGCAGATGGTCGAGATCGCCAAGGCAATCTCGATAGATGCCCGTGTCCTGGTCCTGGACGAGCCAACGGCGGTGCTCGACGAGCAACGGCTCGCGACCCTCTTTGCCACTGTCGGCCGGTTGCGCCAGCGCGGCATCGGCATCGTATTCATCTCCCACCATCTGGAAGAAATCTTCCGCATCGCCGACCGTGTGACGGTGCTGCGCGACGGCCGCATCGCCGGCACTGCCCGGGTCGCCGACGTCGACCAGGACTGGCTGGTCAGCCACATGATCGGTCGTAATTTCCTCGCCCATTCGCCGCACGTACGCACGGCCGGTCGCCCCGCTCTGGCGATCCAGGGCCTGACGGTCGCGGGCGAGTTCGAGGATGTGACGCTGACCATCGGCGAAGGCGAGATCGTCGGATTGGCCGGACTTGTCGGGGCCGGGCGGTCCGAGGTGGCTCGCGCGGTCGTCGGCCTAAGTCGTCCAAGTGCCGGCTCGGTCACGCTGTTCGGACGCCCAGTGACGTTGCGCAACCCGAACGCGGCGGCCCGGTTCGGCATCGCCTACGTGACCGAGGACCGCAAGGCGCAAGGGCTGCTGCCCAATCGTCCCGTGCGCGAGAACGCCACCATCTCGAATCTGCGGCTTTTTACAACATCGGGTATACTGCGTCTGCGTCGCGAGATCCGCTACGTGGCTGCCATGATCAAGCGCCTTGACGTTCGGCTGGCCGGCCCCAACGTCGAGATCCGTACCCTGAGCGGCGGAAACCAGCAGAAGGTGCTGATCGGCCGTGCTCTCGCTGTAAATCCGCGTGTTTTGATCCTCGATGAGCCCACACGTGGCGTAGATATCGGGGCCAAGCAGGAAATATACATTCTCATCGAACGGCTCGTGGCCGACGGCATGGCGGTGCTTCTCATCTCCTCCGAGTTGGAGGAGATCCTTCGCCTGTCCGACCGTGTGGTTGTGCTGCGACGTGGGCGGGTCGCCACAACGCTGACCCGCGCCGAAGCGACCGAAAAAACAATCATGAAAGCAGCCGCCCTTGCCGCAGTCTGACTTGTTACCGGCACCCTCGCGGGGCAACTATCTAGCCACCATAACGCGCGGCTGGCAGCGCATCGGCGTTTTGACGGCGTTGATCTTGCTAGTAATCGCGGCCTCGATCCTGTCGCCTCGGTTTCTCTCTGTTCCCAACCTCTTGAACGTGCTGCGCCAAGTATCGATTGTCGGCATTCTGGCGACCGGCATGACGTTCGTGATCCTGACACGCGGCATCGACCTTTCGGTCGGCTCCATTCTGGGCATTGCTGTGGTTGTATTCGCCAGCGCCATAGACAGTCGCGGCATGGGTCTGGCGATCCCTCTCGGCCTGGGGGCGGCCGCGCTGGTGGGCCTCGTCAATGGTATCGGCATCGCCTATGCCGGACTGCCAGCCTTCATCATGACGCTCGGCATGCTGTCCTTCGTGCGGGGCTTGGCGTTCATCTACACAGGGGGTACGCCGGTCCCGATCCTCAGCGAGGATTTCTATGCTTTAGGCAACGGCTACCTGTTTGGGGTCCCTATCCCGGCCCTGATCCTGCTTGCGGCCCTGCTGGTTAGCGGCTTCGTGCTCGGGCTGACGCCGTTCGGGCGCTCGGTCTATGCAATTGGCTCTAACGAGGACGCGGCGCGGCTGTCGGGCGTGCCGGTGCGTCTTTACAAGACGCTCGTCTACATGATCTCGGGGCTGATGTCGGGGGTCGCCGGGCTCGTCTATGCGTCGCAACTCAGCATCGGCACGCCCATCGCTGGCCAGGGCTACGAGCTCGACGCGATCGCAGCCGTTGTGGTGGGAGGAACCTCGCTGTTCGGCGGCAAAGGATCGGTGGCTGGCACGTTCCTGGGCACTCTGATCATCGGCGTACTGGCCAATATCCTCAACCTCACCGGGGTCGATCCGTTTGTGCAGCAATTGTTCAAGGGCGCTCTCATCGTGGTGGCGGTGTTCATTATGAGCCGCTCAGGCCGCGCATGACGGATCTCGAAAATCTGGACCGCACGCTGGCCGGCCTGCAGGGCCGGGTCGAGCGCCACATCACGCGCGCGCGCGTGCGCCGCTACCTGTCTGCCCTGGTCGACATGCCCGCACCGTCGACCTTCGCTGGCCCCATGCGGGTGCCGGTGCTACGCCGCCTGCTGGCCGAGGACCGCGCCTTCACGACGCGGCTGCACCTGCATGGCGACTTCCGCAGGACAGGAAGCCCGGTGATCCTGACCGGCGCCAACGAGGTCGCGAAACCGCTTTGGTACTTCGCCCATCTCGACACCATCAGTTACCTGGTGCAGCCGTTCGACGGCGTCCGCTACCCGCTCGTGCCCTTCTGCGTTCATCTCATCCGGGACGGGGCGCGGCCCGCGCAGGCCCACCGTTTCGACCTCGCGTGCAACGCCCTGGTGCCGATCGCGCAGGGGCGGCTCGAGTCCGACGACGGGGCCGCGTCATTCCGACCGGTCGACGGCGCTCCTCCGCTGCGGCCGGGCGATCGCGTGACCCTGTCGTCCTGTTATTCGGAAGACGCCGAGACGGGCCAGTTCAACGGGTCGATGGACAATGCTGGCGGGGTGGCGGCGCTGGCGCTCGCGGCCCCTGTGCTGGCCGAGGCCGGGATCGAGGCCATGTTGGCTTTCCCGGACGAGGAGGAAGGCCCCGTGGCACCCGGCAACCACATGATTGGGCGTGGAAGCAGCCGCATCGTGTCCCTACTGCCCGCTCCAGACCTAGCCATCGTGGCGGATGTCCAGCAGGCTGGCGGCGACCCGGATGCCGATACGCGCGGCGGTGTTGAAAATTCCGCCCGGCTGGGCGCAGGTGCCGTGCTGGCCGAATTTTCTAGTGTTGCCCGGGGGGCCGTCACACCGCCAGACCTGTACGCCATCGCGCATCACACCGCTGGCCGGCTCGCGAGTCTTGGGGTCCTGGTGCAGGAATCCAACAATGCCTATTCGTCGCGCAGCGACGACGTGAGCGTGATGCTAAAGACCCCCAACATCCTTCAGCTCGGCTTCCCGGGCTTCAATCGCCATCACGATCACGGTGTGCCCCGTGCCCACCTCGACGATGTGGTCCACCTCGCCAAGGCATTGGTCTATATGGCGGCCGTCGGTCCGTTCATGGCGGCAGGCCGCCGTGACCTGCTCGGAGACTAGACCATGCTGGATGTCGTCACGGTCGGCTGGCTCACCATGGACGACATCGTGCTACCCGATCACACCTGCCGAGCGGGGGTGCTGGGCGGCGGGGCGCTGTATTCGGCCGTCGGGGCCAGGATTTGGACGCCGAGCGTCGGCCTACACTCGGCCGCCGGTCGTCCCGACCTGGAAGAGGTTCTTGCGTCCGTCGCTCGAAGAGGAATCGACCCGTTGGGGATCGCGTCGGTGCCTGGCAATGGATTGCAGCTCTGGCTCTTGCACGAGAGCACCAGCGCCAAGCAGCAGGTGCCGAAACTCACCTCATCAACCGCCGACGAGATGACGCTTGGGCGTGGCCCCCTGCCCGCCGCCTACGCCGACGCACGCGGCTTCCATATCGCGCCCCAGACGCCGCTCGGGTCGATCGAGACCGCCCGCAGTTTGACGGCGGCCCCGGGCAATCCCGTCATTACACTCGACCTCCTGTCCGACGCGTTCATCGATCGGCACCTCTACGCCGATCTTGGCTTTCTTGACGCCGTGACCGCATTCCTGCCGAGCGAAGCCGAAGTTGAGCGGATTTGGGATCCGCCTGACCTTCACGCGTGGCTTCGCCATCACGCGATGGCTCATGCCTGCCACATCGGGGTCAAGGTCGGTGAGCAGGGCTCCCTTATCTGCGACTTTCGAACCGGCGATGTCACTCATGTGCCAGTCTATCCTGTCGAGACCTTCGACACGACCGGAGCGGGAGACGGGTATTGCGGGGGCTTCCTCGCTGGCCTGGTGGCCGGTCACCCACCCGAGGTTTGCGCCGCCATGGGGACGGTATCGGCCTCTTATGTAGTGGAAGCTTGCGGCGCACTCGCGACGGTGCAGCCCGACGAGGCCGATCGCGATGCGAGGCTCTCGCATGTCACTGCCGGTCTTGCTAAGTTACCCTGACACAGTATTTGCAGCGGAGTCATCTGCTGAAAACCAAAAGTTCCGTTGTCGGCCAATCCTCGCCAAATTAGGGTCGTCCGCTGTCGCCTTCGATCAGCTCCGAAGCGGACTGTCCGCTTTCCACCCATGGACGAACCCGCTCTCGCGGAAGGGCTTCCTGAGAGGTAGGGCACAACTGGAGATCTGAGCGAGCGCTTGAGCGGGTTGCGCCTGCCTCCGAG
>JAYVMK010000630.1:0-2101 GCA_043758995.1 Lichenibacterium sp.
GAAGCCGACGAGGCGGCCAGTCGCGAGCGACACCTTCGGCTGGTAGAACGGAATGACATGCCCGGCTCGGATTGCGTCTCGAAATTCGGACAGCACTGCCACACGCGCATCGAAAGTCGCCCGCAGTGCAGGGGCAAACGGCAGGGCCCGCTTTCGCCCGCTGGCTTTTGCAGCGTAAAGAGCGAGATCGGCATTCTTTGCGAGGTCGACCGCGGTCATTCCGTCTTCCGGAAAGCGCGCCACGCCGGCGCTGATGCTGATCGCTACGTCCCGTCCACCGATCTCCACGGGCCGAGAGATCGCACCGAGGAAAACGTCGATGGCTCGCGCGGCCTCTCGATCATCACCTCCGCCGGGCACCAAGGCCGCGAACTCATCGCCGCCGAGTCGCGCCGCGGCTGTCGGCAACCATTCCGCCTTGAGGCGCTCACCGATGGCGATCAGGACGGCATCGCCGCCGTCATGGCCGAGGCCATCGTTGAGCGCCTTGAACCGGTCGACGTCGAAGATGATGAGCCGGTGGGAAGTTTGCGTCGGCTCCGCGACCATCTCTTCGACCAGCGCCGTCCAGGCCTTGCGATTAAGGAGGCCGGTCAGCGGGTCGTGGTGGGCAGCGTAGAGCAGCCTCTCCTCCGCCCGCTGCCGATCTGTCACGTCGGTGGTGAGACCGATGATGTGGCCGCGCTCACCCTGCAGCGCCATTTTGGCGGCACTGGTTTCCAACCACATGTCCCGACCTGCTGGATGGCGGTAACGGAAGCGGACATCTCCTTCCGGCGGAACCGGGTTTCCTGAAGTTTCCCAGTCGACCTTCGAACGGTGTTCGGGGTAAACACGGTCAAAGAAGTCGACGATGGGTTCGCACCGTACCCCCAATACATCTTCGGCGTTGGCCGAACGCGTGACAATGCCCGTCGCAATATCGAGATCCCAGATCACCATACGGCCGACGGTGAGGGCTGCATTGAGCTTGCTATCTTTGATTTGATTCTCGATCTCACTGCGGCGAACCATGGTGATATCGCGCAAGGCGCCGACAATTCGAACGATATGCCCCTCCCTATTCAGCACGGGCTGGCTCACCGATTGGATCCAGGCGTCCTCGCCCGTGTCCGGGCGCGACACGCGGAAGCTAGACTGGCTGTTCCCGAGAAGAATCCTATTAAGCGAGAATGTGTCAGGTCCACCATGAGCGACAAGCCCGAGCATTGCTCTTGTCTCGTCCGACAGCGTCCAGCGTTCCGTAAGGAGATCGTATGACCATAGACCCATGCCGGATGCCACTACGGCCGAGAAAAATTCGTTTGCGTCTTGCCTCAAGACGTTCATGGAACATACGCCGTCATACGATGTCGGCTTGGCAGATCCGTCACCATTCTCCACGGCCGTGCTCCACTCAACGCTTTTTCGTCTTGGCGTTCGAGAACACAAGCAGGAAATGATTAAGATATAGCCGTAATCCAGTCATTCGATATGCTGAATCCTGCACCCTTTGCTGATTAATTACTGCGCAGAATGGAAAGCGCAATATTTAAACCCTCCTTGCTGGGTTTTCGCGACACCTCAAGAGAAACCGATCCAGGAGCTGCAGCGGCTGGATGAGGAGGTCGCGTCTGTATTGGTCTACCCAGGGTCGCAAGGTGCAGCGCTTCCCAGTGCAGGCGGGAGCAGTACTGCCTCAGCCTGCTCTCGGGCCAGTCGCTCGGCCCTTAGCCGGGCCGTGTTCTCACGCTGGGCCGCCGCTTGTCGCTCGACCTCAGTGTGGAAGACCTGGGCGACCTCAGCGCGCTTGAACTGCGCTTCGGCCCTTACTTTGGCCTGCTCGACCCTGTTGTAAGGGACGGCCATTACAGCGCCTTGAGCTGGTCGGCTGACATCTTGCCGGTGCGCTTGTCGGCGACGACCTCGTAGGAGACCTTCTGGCCCTCATTGAGGTTGCTCATCCCGGCCCGCTCGACGGCGGAGATGTGGACGAAGGCATCTTGGCCGCCATTGTCAGGCTGAATGAAGCCGAAGCCCTTGGTCGCGTTGAACCACTTCACGGTGCCGGTAGCCATATGACGTCTCCATCGACGCTGTAGCGCCGCGGCCGAGATGACCG
>JAYVMK010000631.1:0-3183 GCA_043758995.1 Lichenibacterium sp.
CCCTCGGCTTTCCCAGTGACGCTTTCACCTGCGTCTTCGCCATGGGACGCACCCTCGGCTGGATCGGCCATGCGCGAGAGCAGGCCGCCAGCCAGCGGCTGATCCGCCGAAGTCGCGCTACGTCGGACCGGCGCCGCGGGCGGTCGCCTGACGGTCCTTCTGCGAGCGCCTGGGTCGTAGGCTCATGCCGCCTTGATCGCCTCGGCCCATTTGGCATCGTCGGCCGAGACAGGCTTGCGCTTCCGTACCGTTCCGTCGCGTTCGACATGAAGCTCATGGTGCCGGCCATCGGCATCGCGGGCCAGAATCTCGACATGTTTCGGCCTGCGGAGC
The DNA here is from genome assembly GCA_043758995.1 of Lichenibacterium sp. GTDB lineage: Bacteria > Pseudomonadota > Alphaproteobacteria > Rhizobiales > Beijerinckiaceae > Lichenihabitans. The sequence goes on from JAYVMK010000631.1 coordinate 334, forward strand.
GGGTCGCCGAGGGGCGTGAGACCCGCCTTCACGGCCGACTCGCGAGCCACATTCGGGTCGACCGCCGCGTGGTCGTGATCGCCCTTCCCGCCGTGCGGAATGTCGATGTCGAGACCCTTGCGCCTCACGCGCTGGACCTTGATCTCGGAGGGCTTCTGCTCGCCCGTGATCGTCAGGGTGTCGCCGATGACGATCTTGGCTAGGTCGGACCCCTTGGGGCCGAGATCGGCCAGGATCGTTCCGTTTTCGGTCGTGAGCGTGAAGCGATGGGCGAAGACGTGGAGGACGGTGCCGGAGAGGGTGATGGGATCGGACATGAGAGGTGTTTCCTGAGGAGGGAATTCGTCAGAGGACCGCGCGGAGCCAGTGCGGACCGTGCGGCGGAGGCGGTCCGAAGCCGGGACGTAGCCCGGGGTCGAGAGCCTCCTGGCGTCCGTCGGCGTGGGAGAGGATCGCCGCATGCAGGGCACCGCGGTCGAGCCGTCCCTGCACGATGACGGTTTCGCCGGAGGTGACCAGCGTCGCGTCCTCCCCGGCCGGCCCCGTGTCGACCAGAGCCTTGCCGCTCTCGTCCGTGACCACGAACCTGTTGCCGAAGATCTCGGTGACCTGACCCTTCACGGCTCCAGCGGCACCGTCCTTGAGCGAGGCGATCGGGGCGGGTGTCATCGCCAGGACGACGGTGGCACGTCTGCCGTCGGCCAGATGCACGGCGGCGCCGCCCATCCCGAAAGCGATCAGCAGGACGGCCGCCGTGCGAAGGCGGCGGCGGCCGCGCACCGGACGAGGCGGGGAGAGGGGAGGGGTAGAGGTATCGGGCGACGGCATGGTGCGGTTCCTTTCGAGGACGCACCCTGTCTATCGCGGCCCCGGCAACCGCCCCTGAACCCTCCCGTTCAGCTTCGGTTCAGGCGCTGCGCCTGCCCTGCGCTCTCGGATTCACGTCGAGCCTGCCGACGCGAAGGCGCTCTCGTCCACCTCCCGGATGGCGTGCCGGTCCACCCCGATGGCGGCCGCCAGCGCGGCGAGCCGGTCCGCCACAACCTCGCTGTCGGGGACGCGGGCGGCGCGCCCGACCTCCAGGATCAGACGGTCCCGGCCGACCACGAGCCGCGACTTCGTCAGGAGATCGGGCACGCCGGCGGAGAGCCGGTAGGCCAGCGTCATGGCCCGGCCGAGGATCCGGGCACGGCGTCGCTCGGCCCGCGACAGGAGGTCGATGGCCGGCGACAGCACCGGATCGGCGGGCTTGCCGTTGTGGCGGGCATGGACCGCGGCGGCAACGAAGACGCGCTCGTGATGCGTGATGCCGATGAGCGGCGATTGCAGCAGCCGGCGAAACATCTCGCCGGCCCGCAGATCGGCAGGGTCGCGCCACCCGATGTCCGACAACTCGCAGGCGGCGATCCTGACCCGCCGCTCGATCTCGGTTTCGTCGGCGAACAGGCTGTCGGTCCAGGGCACCAGTGCCGAGCCGAAATGCGGCACGCGGGCGCCCGGCTGGCCCATCAGTTCGGCCCCCGCGATCAGCGGATCCAGCCGCCGTTCGGCCTCGGAGAGTTGAGCGTAGAGCCAGCCCTCACGCAGGCCCAGTGCCGAGAACACCACGGTCTCGGGGGCGAGGCGCTTCAGCGTTCGGTCGAGCACCAGCGCTGCGGCCGGCAGGGTGCGGGTCCGGCGCGCCGGGACGGAGCCGAGAGGTGCAGCGCTCTTGCCGCCGGGGCGCCATAGCGATTTGGCGAAGGCGCGGATCGTCGCCGCATCGACCGTATAGCCGTGGACCACGGGCACAGGCGCCGAGACGGCGGCCATATGGGCCTTGGCGATGGCCCGCCAGCCGCCGCCGACGGGATAGAAGACGGAGGCGGCGAGGTCCGGAGGCACGCTCTCGGCCAGCCGCGCATCGACGGCACGCTTGGCGGCCTCCGGCCCCTCGGCCAGCAGCGCCTCGACCGGCAGGGCGCCGAGCGGCATCGACACCCAGCGCTCGCCGACATGGTCGCCGAGCGCTTCGGCCAACTCCAGGCTGCCCCCGCCCATATCGCCGACGATCCCCTCGGGGCGATAAAATCCCGACACGACGCCGAGCGCGGCGTGGCGGGCCTCCTCGGCGCCCGAGAGGATGCGAATGTCGAGCCCGGACTCGGCCGTGATGGCGCGGCGCAGCGCCTCGCCGTTCGTGGCGCGCCGCATCGCCTCGGTGGCGGTGGCGTCGATGCGCCGGACCCCCATGGCGTCGGCGATGGCGCGAAACCGGCGCACGGCCTCAACGGTGCGACGGAAGTTGTCGGGATGGATGGCGCCCGTTTCGGCCAGACCCTCGCCGAGGCGGCAGAGGCTCTTCTCGTTGAACCGGGGCAGCAGCGCGCGTCCCTGCCGCTCGTAGACGACGAGCCGCACCGAATTCGAGCCGATATCGACGATGGCGTGCGGCGCGCTATCCGACGCCTTGGGGCAGGCATCGCGTTCGGACGGGGAGGAGTTGGCCTCCTCGGGTGGGCTGGCGAGCGCGCTCAAGCGTTGTTCCCCGGAAAGCGTGACCCAGCCCAATGCGGCACTGACCCTTCCGGATCCGTCCTCAGCTGCGCCCCGCCGCCGCCGTTGCAATCCCTGTGCGATCAGCACGCCGCCGCCGGCGCGGCGCGACCAGAGCGCGGCCCGCGGCGTCGCGAGAAGGCGAGCGGCGCGTGAGGCCGTCAGGGCATAGAGCGTGTCCGTACAGCCCACCACGGCGCAGAAGGTGGCGATGAGCAGCGCGGCCTGTCCGGCATAGCCCCGCGCCGGATCGACGAACTGCGGCACGAAGGCGACGAAGAAGACGATGGTCTTGGGATGGAAGGTGCCGACCAG
>JAYVMK010000632.1:0-2824 GCA_043758995.1 Lichenibacterium sp.
CTTCGCTCCAGATACGACAGCCGGTATGGGTGACAGCACCGACGATCTCAATGGTCGGCGATGGGAGCGGCCAAAACGGTTCAGCCGCCCTGATCGCCCTGCAACGGTATGGCGTAGATCACGGAGTCATACTTGACGCCCGAACGTGAGCCCACGATGCGACCCCCAAGCGCTTCGGCGATACGCCGGCTTGCGAGATTTTCCACCGCTACAGGGTAAACGAGGTTGGTCACCTGCAAAGTCTTCGATACCCATGCCACAAGGGCACCGACAACCTCGCGACCATAGCCTACGCCGTGCGCGGACGCCTTGAGCCATAGACCGATCTCGGGAGCGGCAGACGGCAAACCCTCCACGGCCGCCATGCCCAAGCACTCCTCAGTGTCGGTGCGGCGGACGACTAGCGATAACGTGGAATGCTCCTCGTTGCGCATCCGCACCTCGCGCTGCGTCCTGAACTCGGTCAGAGACTTGGGCGGACCCCATCGCATGTAGCGTGTGACCTCGGGCGTGATGCACGCGAAGACGTCCGTCGCATCGGCCATCTCGAACGGCCTCAGCACCAACCTGCGCGAGCGGATAATCGCCGCCATCTCGTTCACCTCGAACGCCCAATCAGGGCTGCTTCATACGATCTCATTGGGTTGCCCTGGTCATGATGCATCGAGTGGACGAACAAGACGAGATCCCGCTCACGGGCGGCCGGACGACCCTGAGCGTGGTCCGTGTGGGCGACACCGTGCGTCGCCCTCCCGCAAAGACCGCCTCCTTCGCCCGCGGCCTGCTCCGCCATCTCGAAATCGTCGGATTCGACGGAGCCCCACGTGCCTTGGGCCGCGACGAGCAGGGCCGAGAGGTTCTGAGCTGGATTCAAGGCGACGTACCCGACGACCTATCCCCTGGGTACGACGAGTTGACGCTGCGGGCCGCGGCCCGGCTGATCCGGGACTATCACGACGCCTCGTCGGGGTACGTCACCAGACGGGGCGAGGTCGCCTGCCACAACGACCTGTCGCCCTGCAATTTCGTGTTCCGGGACGGCGCGCCCGTCGCCATCATCGACTTCGACGCGGCCAATCCAGGGATGCGTGCCCACGACCTTGGCTACGCCGCCTGGCTCTGGCTCGACATCGGCAACCCGGCCGTCACGGCTGCGGAGCAGGGCCGGCGCCTCGGCGTGCTCCTCGACGCCTACGGGCCTGAGCTAGCTCAGGACGAGGTCGTCACGGCCATGATGTTACGGCAGAAGATGCTAGAGGCGCGATGGCACGAAATTGAGGACCTCGCCATGAGCGCGTGGGCCCAGGCCTGCCATACGTGGGTGCAGGAGAACCTCAGTTTCCTTCAATGCCCGCCACAACCGGACCGACGCATCTTTCGAGTGAGTCAGGCTTCTGACCGGGATCATTCCGGTGAGTCAGGGTTCTACCGCGAACCGAGTCGAACTTCGTTGCGCTCGAACAGAGGGTGCGACGGCCGAAGTGAGTCAGGCTTCTGCGATGCCAGACAGACGCCCCGGCGACAGCTATGCCGGCGTCAGGGCGTCTTCGGCATCGCTCCCGCGACGGCCGGGCCGGCGCAGCCCGGCTTCGCGGTGGCGACGTCGGTCTCGCTGCAACGGTGCGCGACCGCGGGTTTCGCCGCGTGATCGGTTTCGGCCCGGTAGGAGCGGAGTTCGGCCGAAGAGCGGCGGACATCGGCCGCCAGCGGCCCGTCGTTGGGATCGATGATGAAGGGCTGCCGCCAGTCGTCCGGCTTTCCGCCAGCGGGGTGAAAGTCGAAGATCTGCCGCGGCGCCGGAACCGCGGAGGAGGACACCTCGGCACGCTCGTCCACGGCCGAAGAGGCTGACGGACGGACTGTCTTCACCGCCGGCCGGCCCGAACTCCCCGTCGCCGGGGTCGCCACATCGGGGCTGGCCAAGGCGGTCTCCGGGTTCCGATGCAGCATGCAGCCCGACAGCGCCAGGGCGAGAAGCACGGCTGCCGAGACGGTTCTGCAGGAGGTCGACAGGACGAGGGTCGGGCCTGTCGGGATCATCGGGCATCCTCGGGGCAACTCGTCGCCAGCGCGGCGGCAGGGATCCGTCGGGGGCAGGGCGTCAGGCGAACCGGAGCGAGGGTCGCCATGGGGATACCGAAGGTCGACGCTTCGCCGCCGGGCGCACAGCCGCCGACGACGGCCGCGAGGCCGCCGAGCGCCAGACCACCGAGGAGAACACGTCGGAGAAGAGTCATGCGACGATCATGACGCGATGGTTGCGCCTCGTCCAGGGTTTGCGGCCGCGTCGCGGAGGATGGTTCGCTCGTGGCGCCTTTACGCCGCGGATGGGTCCCCTAAAATCGCGGTGAGGCAGGCGATCCGGCTGGCCTGAACAGGAACCGACCGTGCCGCGATCCCTGGTGGGCCGACTGACCGCCATCTTGGCGCTGCTGCTCGCCGCCGCCCTGGCCTCCGGCTTCGTCATGGTGTCGCTCTTCGCGCAATCCACGGCCGCCCGGATCGGCCAGGCCAGTGCGGTGGCGAGCCAATCCTGCGGTTCCATCTCCCGGGCCTACCGGTTCTATACGGCGGCTTGGCATGGCGCCGCGCCGGACCTGTTCGACGCGACCCTGCGGCGCGACCTCGGCGCCGTCATCGTGATGGCGCTGAACGACAAGGCCGGTGTGGAGGGCGGTCTGTGGCAGTCGGATGCCGGCTCCCTGGCCTACGGCTTCCCGACTTACGAGGGCAACGGCCCGAAGACCGACCTGCCCCAGGCCGAACTGCCCCGCATCAAGACCGCGGTCGGGGTGGCGCTGGCCGACGATAGGCCGCAACTGGC
>JAYVMK010000633.1:0-6193 GCA_043758995.1 Lichenibacterium sp.
GTCCAAAAGCGTCCTCCTCATCCGCGGCCTATACGCCCGCGTGTGACAGGCAATAGTAGGATCTTCCAGAGACAATCTAAACCCAGGGGCGCCTCGGCCGTCTTGGGTCGGCCTGATTGCATTACGGTGAGAGCCTGCTGTTCATCAGAGATGCCGAACCTACTTGGCGGCCGGCTGACCTTCGTCCACGTCGGGTTCGTCCTCGGCATCTACCCCGCGATCGAGCCGCGCCTCGTCGGCGGCATAGGACTGAGCGTCTTCGGCGGTGATGCCGAACCGGGCCGCAACGTCGGGGGCAAAGCGGAGGAGGTCGGGGCGTAGTCGCAGCAGGCTCAAGTCTTTGGACTTGCCCTCCATCATCACGTCAAAGGTCAGGCCCTCTGCCATGCGTATGAAGGTGGCGAATTCGAACGGGTTGGTGAAATCGGCGTGCCCGGTCCAGATCGGCGGCCGCAGCACGGTCTTGACGCGAGCCGTCGCTTTGACGGGCGCCTTCAGCAACTCGCCGACCTTGCGCTTGGGCTTGCCTGCCATGGCGGAGGCGCGCTGCTGCGAGGTGATCTTCTGCTTGATCTCGCGAAGCTCTGTGCGGGGCGAGGAGAAGTGGATCTTTGGGCGCACGCCGGCGGGCCACGTCGCCACGAACCGCTCCAGCGTGCCCCGCATGTCGAGCCGCTCCGGGTTCAAGCACCAGAAGTGTTGGTAGTCGAACACGCAGCGCACTCCGGTGCGCTCGTGGATCCAGAGGACGTCCGCGGCAGAGAAGCGAATGTCGTCGTTTTCCAGGACGACGCGACGCTTCACGTGCTCGGGGCATTGGTTCCAGCCTTCGATCCAGCGGGCGCGGCTCGCGTCATGGTCGTCGTAGACACCACCGACGTGCGTGATCATCACAGCCTCGTCGTCCTGCTCCATCCGGTCGAGCATCTCGGCTTGGCTCGACAGGTCCCAGATGCTCTTCCGAGTTAGCTCGGGGTTGGGCGAATTGAGGAGGACGTACTGCGAGGGATGAAACGAGAGCCGTATGTCGTAGGCTCGGGCCTTGGCGCCGAAGGCTCTAAGCTCCGCGTCGCTCTCCGCGACCATGCCGTGAAACTGCGGCATGTCGGGGTGAGTGGCGTAAGGTGCGATGTCCGAGGACAGCCGGTACATGTCTAGCCGCTCGGACCTGAGGTAGTCCAGCACGGCGTCGAGAAGCTCCAGCGAGACCTTCAGGTGAGGACCCTTCTGCCACCGCCGGGTGTCTTGGGAGGCGAGCCCTGGCCTGCCCATTACTTTCACGGGGAAGCCGAGCCGGAGGGGACGGGTCGAGGTCATCCTGGCACCTGTGCTTGGGGCATCCCGAGCCCGGTGACGAAGCCGTTCCAATCAGCGACTCGAAGGGCGCCTCCGGTGGCCTGGGCGTGGCCGTTGCCGTATCGACCATCGGCGTTGGCCGGCCGATGCTCGGCCAAGAAGTCGATGAGGTTGCGCCCGGTGGCGGACCGGGCGGCGAAGTGCACCCAGCCCGGCCGGTAACCTCGATTGGCCGCGATGACGACCTTGTCGCGCAGCCGCCCACGCCACTGCTGCGCGATGAGGGGATGGATCTGACAGGCCGAGTCAAGCCGGATCAAGGCGACATCGCCGACAACCAACGGCGCCACGCGCTTCGCCTCGTCCATGGCGACGCGCACCTCGGCCTTCGCCGCGTGCAGCGCCAGGGCGTCGACATCCTGGCCCTTGGTGATCTCCTTGGGCCCGCTCGCCTTTAGCAACAGGCGCAGCGCCGGCCCAGCGTCGGCCGCCGCCGTTCGCCTCGGAGCGTTGATCAGAGAGACGGCGTCGCGCAGGGCCGTCTTGCCCCACCGCTGCTGAGCTTCCGACAGTTCGGGAAAGCCAGCCTCATCCGCCATGTCGCCGATCAGGCCGACAGCGGCGAGCCAAAGCAGATCGGCCTGGTCGCCCAGGCCTCCGACTGCCCACCATGCCAGAAGCGCCGTCGTCGGTTCGGGCATGAGCCCGTTGCCACTGATCGTGATCGCTCCCTGCGGCTCGCCGGTCGGTACGTGGTGGTCGATCACAAGCGTTGGACAGCCCGGCAGGACCGCCTCAGGCCGCGTTCCGAGGTCAGCGAGTATGAGGCCGCCTGGATCATGCTTGGCAAGCCGAGCCGCCATGTCTGCGTCCCAGGGCGATTCACCTTTCCCGACGATGACCGGGATCGCCGACCATCCGGCACGCTCCAGAGCGCGAACCAGGATGGCGGCCGCGGACAGGCCGTCCGCATCGAAGTGGCTTACGACGGCGATCGGCAGACCGTGGTCGAAGGTGTCGAGGGCGTCGAGCAGAGCTTCAGCGGAAGCGACGCGACAATCCGAGACGGGGGAAAGCTTGCCGATCATCGTAACTCCGATGGCGCGAGGGAGAACTTCATTCGCTGGCGTCGGATAACTCGGCAGCATGCCGATCAGCCCACGCCTTGCCCTCGTCACCGCCCCAGAGCATCCAGGCGACGTATCCGGCGGACGGGTCATCGTCCGAGCCCCATTCGTGCGCCTTGCCTTCCTTGTCGACCGCATGGCGCGCGAAGTAACTGTGCATCGACTTCACATCGGCCTCGGTCAGATCGTCCTGCGCGACGAGCTGTTCGGCGCGACCGACGCCAACCTCCGTTCCGCCTCGACCGAACCTGGCACGAAGCTCAAGCCCTTTCCTGGCGTTCGCCGCCATCTTCAGCGTCGGTTTGAAGCTGTGCGCCATGAGTCAGTCCTTCTTCAAGGCGCCGGGTTTGTGGGCGGTTAGCTTCCCACTCTCCGTTTCGACGATGAACTCGGGATTGTCCTTCGACGCGGCTACCTTGTGGCCCTTGATGGTGGTTGGGCTGGTAACCTTCTTCACGATCTTGCCGTGCGCCTCACCACCGTGGCTGTTCCAACTGACTTTCTGTCCAATCTTGGGTTCGTCACTCATTTGCGTCTCCTTAGAAGGATGAACGCCACCGGCCCGGCACAGTTGCCATCTGCAATGCGCGACGCGAAGACGCTTGGCACGCTTCGATCAGTCGTGCTCGCCGCAGACCGAAGCGTCGAGGCCAAGTGCCGGCTGCGGCATCCTTCGAGCGACGAGGAAGCGGAATATCGCGCGACTAGTCTTCGATGCGAGCCGCGAAGTCTGCCCAAGGATACAGTTCGGCTGTCGGACCATGCACCTTCGTTCAAGTGATGATTACAGTCATCTTGCATTGCGGCCAAGCTAGCCGCTTTCGGCGTGCCGTGCGTGAACGGTCCACGCCTCTCTGCCGCTGGTATGGGGTCAGTCTCGATCGGGGTCACGCCGCACGGAACGCGTACGCTTAAAGTCTCGATCACCCCTGGCAATCGGGAAGTAATCGTTTGCGAGCGAACCTATGGGGCTGCCAGGAGTTTGCTGCCCGGTATCAAATAATTCCGCTCGTACCTAAGGATCTCATCATGGGCAAGCAGACCCTCACCGCCATGTTCGATACTCGCGATCACGCCGACAACGCGGCTTTAGCTTTGCGCCAAGCTGGCGTGCCGGCCTCCGATGTCACCGTCTCGCCCGAGAGCGCTCGCGAAGAGATCAGCACTGGGGGGAATTTCGCGGCTTCCACAGAGTCGAGAAGGTCTGGATTTATGGCGACGCTGGAGGAAATGTTCGGCGGCTACGAAGATCGCGAGACCTACGCCGAAGGCGTCCGCCGTGGCGGAACGCTGCTCACGGCTCATGTCGATGACGCGCAGATCAACCGGGTCTCGGCCTTGCTCGAGCAGTACGGGGCGGTGGACCTGCAGGAGCGCGAGGAGACATGGCGCGGCGAGGGATGGACTTCCGGTGCGACAGGTGCGGCATTGGCCAGCACGGGCGTCGCCGGGGCTGGTTTGAATAGCCGAGCAGTGGCAGGTCAGACGACCCCTGCGACGGTGGTCGAGACGACCGAGACACGCACGACGACGGTACCGAACGCGTCCGCGTCGATCGGTGCGGCTGCCCGAGTTGGCCAGGACGACGTCGTGCAGGTTGTGGAGGAGCAGCTCAACGTAGGCAAGCGCGCGGTCAACCGCGGCAAGGTGCGGCTTCACACTTACGCTGTCGAGCGGGAGGTGTCCGAAAACGTCACGCTGCGCGATGAAACAGTGAGCATCGAGCGTCGGCCCGTCGACCAGCCCATAGCGGCGCTCGGGGCTGACGCATTTCAAGAACGAACCATTGAAATGGAGGAAATCGACGAAGAGGCCGTGGTTGGCAAGACGGCCCGCGTTGTTGAGGAGATCGGCATTCGTAAAGACGTGACGGAACGTACTGAAACCATTCGCGACACAGTGCGCAGCACTAAGGTGGACGTCGATGATGGCCGTCTGGTCGGTACCTCCCAGGTGGGCTCAGTGGGTGACATGAGTGCCCGGCTGGTCAAGGATATGGAGGTCGTCGGTTCCGATGGCCGTCATGTCGGCGTGATCGACTACGTCGAGGGTGGCAGCATGAAGCTGAAGCGTATGGATCCGGTTTCAGGCGGCAAGCACCACCTGCTCCCTACCAACCTCGTGGCGTCCGTCGACCGTCAAGTGATGCTCAGCATCACGGCTGCAGAGGCCGAGAACCGCTGGACGGCTGCCTGATCTCTTCGACGTTCAGGCTGTAGAGTAGCCGTTGGTCGGCTCGCCCGCCTGGCTCAGGCAATCGCGACAAAACGGCCGCTCATTCGGGCGGCCGCATTGGTTGCCCGGCGACCGCCTTTAATTTTAGTTCGAGATCGGTGTCCCTAATGAGCGAGCCGTTGGGCGAGAAAGTAATCGGAGCCGCGGAGAAGGCGTCCGAGTCGCGGGAAGTCCTTGAGCAAGGAGCGGCGGACACCCTTAAGCTGGTCCAAGAGGAACTTTCGATCATCAAAAGGCACGTCTCAGCCGGCTCACTCAGGGTGTCGACGCGGACGCTGACCCACGACGAGCTCGCGGAGACCACGCTGAAGCGTGACGTGCTCGACGTCACCCGCGTGTCGGTCGGGCATTTTGTCGACGTTCCCCCGACGGTGCGGACCGAGGGCGACACCACCATCGTGCCCATCGTCGAGGAGCGCCTCGTCACAGTTAAGCAAATCTACCTTATTGAGGAGTTGCACATTCGGCATAGCGTCGAGCAAAAAACCGTTCAGGAGACGGTGGCGCTTCGCAGTCAGCATGCCGTTGTCGAGCATGTCGACGCGGCAGGCCGAGTTACGGAACAGATCGTGCAGGCCCACGAGCCGAGCTGAATGCCGCCCTTGCGGCAGACTCGGTCATCGAGAACGATGACCTGCCACCAAGCTGGTCGACTTGGGTCATGGCCGAGACCCGCTACGGCTTCCGTCGTTTTCGGATAAACCAGGGATATGCCTTCACCCTTTTGATCCGAAAATCGCTGGGAGAATCGGCCACCGCTCTCCCGCTACTTCCCACCGGATAATGGAACGGCGACATTCGCCGGCCGCCTCGAGAGCGCGAGGCCGGCCGACATGGCGAAACCCACCGTGACCACGCCTTCGAAGCCCCACGCCGCTGCGAAACCCCACGTTGCGGCGATCTGGCCATAAAGCGGCGGAACGACGGCCCCACCGACGGCGACAATCGTCAGCATAAGACCAGCGGCAGTCGGGACGTCGGATACGCGGAACTCGTCGCTGTGCTGGCCTGGGATGGTGATCCAGACCACAAACGCTGTGATCGTGGCGGCCCCGATCGTCGCGGCGGCGATCTCGACGCCGAGCAGCCCCAGGTACGGGACCAGGACGAGCGCGGCCGCTTCAAGACTACAGGCGACGAGAAAGGTCGGGACGATGCCCGCGACCCGGTCGGCGAGCCATCCGCCGATAAACGCACCAGGAATACCGCTGACCAGCAGGATGACGCTGATGCCCTCCGCTGTGCCGGCGTCAAGGTTGAGCGTCGTTTGCGCGTAGTGCGGCAACAACTGGACCGCCCCGAAATAGCTGCCGTAGGCTCCGAGAAATGCTAGCCCCATGGTCCACAAAGTCGGGGAGCCAAAGACACGGCGCAGCGAGTCCGCGCCGAGATGTTCGCCTCCCAGCACGTCCACCCTGCTGTCGACCGGCGTCGGGAACAGGATCACCAACAACGCGAGCGTGGCGACACCGACGGCCGCCCCCACCAGCAGGGCCTCGCGTCACCCGAGAGACGACACGAGGGGTTGTCAACGC